>NZ_DALZMB010000025.1:0-41313 GCF_032007265.1 Paracoccus sp. (in: a-proteobacteria)
GGGCGTTTTGACGCGGCATTGGTCGTCATGCCGCGCGCGCGCGCCTTGGCACGGGCGCGCTTGGCACAAGCCAGCCAGCTGTTGCCTGCCGGTGCCACGCTTTGGATTGATGGCCTCAAGACCGACGGGATCGATTCGATCCTGCGCGAGTTGCGTGCGCTGTTGCCGATTGACGAGGTGCATTCGCGCGCCCATGGCAAGATCTTTCGCGTGACGATCCCTGAGGGGCGCTGGTTCCCCGATGATTGGATCGCCGCCCCGACCGAGGTCGCCCCCGGCATGATTACAATGCCCGGCGTTTTTTCCGCAGATGGTCCCGATCCGGCATCTGTTGCCCTTGCCGCCCAATTGCCCGAGCGTATGCCAACGCGCGTGGTTGATCTTGGCGCAGGTTGGGGCTGGCTTTCGGCGCAAATTCTGGCGCGGCCCGGTGTCGAAACACTGCATCTGGTCGAGGCGGATGCCGATGCGCTTGATTGCGCACGCCGCAATATCACCGATCCGCGTGCGCAGTTTCACTGGGCCGATGCCTTGTCTTTCAAACTGGCCGAGCCGGTCAACGCGGTCGTCATGAACCCACCCTTTCATCAGGGTCGGCGCGCGGACCCGTCCTTGGGGGTGGGCTTTATTCAATCTGCCGCCCGGCTTTTGACGGGCGCGGGCAAACTGTGGATGGTCGCAAACCGTCATTTGCCCTACGAGGCCACGCTGCGCGCCTCGTTTGGCGATGTCTCCGAGGTTTGGGGGGATTCGCGCTTTAAAGTGCTGGTCGCCACGGGCTCGGGACGGGGAAGTGCAGCCGTAAAGGGACGCCGCAAGTGAACCTGTCGATCCAAGGCAAAACCGCTATCGTCACCGGCGCAGGCAAGGGAATTGGCCTGGCCGTCGCCCGCCATTTTCGCGAAGCGGGTGCCAATGTCGTCTTTGCCGACAGTGATGAAAGCGCACTAGAGGCCGAACTGGGTGCCGATCTGTATGGTCAGGGACAGGTTCGCGGTTTTGCCGGGGATCTTGGACAAAAGCTGACGCTTGCCAATCTGGTTTCCGCCACGATCGACAGCTATGAGCGTGTTGATATCTTGGTCAATGCGCATCGCAATGTGCAGTTTTGCGATCCGATGTCACCCGATGACGAATTGCTGGGCAATATGTTGCGCGACAATATGAGCTCTGCGCTGAAGCTGTCGCAGATGGTGGCCAAGCGCATGGCGGCCCAGTCCGAGCTAGACCCGCCGGCCGTACAGGCTGGCGCAATCGTCAACATCACCTCGCTGGCTGCTGATCGTCCCCAACCGCAGATGTTGGCCTATTCGATTGCAAGTGCGGCGCAGGCGCAGGCCTCGCGCTCTTTGGCGATGGCGCTTGCGCCCAAAAAGATCCGCGTGAATGCCATCGCTTTTGCCAGCATCATGTCGGATGTCTTGCAAACGGGCCTTCGTGCCGAACCCGGACTGCGCGAGCGGCTGATTGCGGCAACGCCGCTGGGGCGGATTGCTGGCGCGGATGAACTGGGCGCTGCGGCACAGTTTCTGGCCAGTGAGGCCTCGGGCTTTATCACCGGCCAGATCCTGCGTGTCGATGGTGGGCGCAGCCTTGCAGATGGGCTGACACCGTCCATTTTCTAAGATGATGGCCTAGCCAACTGAATTATCGGCCACTTTATCCCTTAGTGCTTTTCCTCGGGATAGGCGGCACGGCAGGCGGCGACCGAGGCATTGGCCTGTTTGGCCAATGCGTTTCGACGCGCAATCAGATTGTCGCGTTTGCGCGCTTCGGCCGCAGGGTCGATCGGTACGCGGTAGCGCTCGGTGTCGGTGACATCGCGCAGACAGGGACGCGCCACAATCACCCTTTCTCCATTTTTGTTGCGCATCACAGCCGGACAGTCATCCCATTCGGTCCTGACAACGTTGCGTTCCTGCCAGGCGTAGCCGCGCGCCAGATTGCCCTCGACCTCTGCCAGCAGGCGCGAGACCGCGCGAAACTCGGAAGTATTGCGTGAAATGCACTGCTCTTGCGGTGTTGCGCAGGCCGCCAGCACCAGTAACGGCAAGATCGCGATCGGCAGGTTGCGGGGCATGGGAGTGACCTATAATGGTTGGCGCTTGTTCAATGTCGCTCTATTGAGCAACCAATTCAAGATGCGTGGAGACGGACCGATGAGCATGATAGATGAGCGCCAAGAGGCGGCAGGCTGGTTTCATGAGCTGCGCGACCGCATCGTTGCAGCCTTTGAAGATCTTGAGGCACGTGCCACGGGCGAGGCACCTGCCGGGAAATTCGAGGTGACGCCGACCAGCCGGCCCAATAATGGTGGCGGTGGCGTGATGTCCGTCATGCGCGGCGGTCGCGTCTTTGAGAAGGTTGGCGTGAACTGGTCAGAGGTCCACGGCGTTCTCGCACCCGAAGCCCAGGCGGCAATGACCGCACGTGGCGTTCCGGGTGTGGCCGAGGATCCGCGGTTTTGGGCAAGTGGCATCAGCTTGGTTGCACATATGCAAAACCCCCATGCGCCCGCGGTTCATATGAATACGCGCATGTTCTGGACCCCCTCGGCCTGGTGGTTTGGTGGGGGCAGCGACTTGAACCCTTGCCTGGAATATGCCGAGGATACTGCGCATTTCCATCAGGTGCTGCGCGAGGCCTGTGATCCCCATGACCCGGATTACTATGCCCGTTTCAAGGGCTGGGCAGACGACTATTTCTTTATTCCCCATCGCGGTCGCGCGCGCGGGGTAGGCGGCATCTTTTATGACGATCTGAACACCGGCGATTGGGGCAAGGACTATGCCTTTACCCGCGCGGTCGGTGAGGCATTCTTGCCCGCATTTCTGCCGCTGGCCGAAGCGCGATCCAAGTCGGACTGGGATCAGCAAGATCGCGAGGCCCAGCTAGTTCACCGTGGTCTTTATGCGGAATATAACCTCGTCTATGATCGCGGAACGAAGTTCGGCCTGGCCACGGGCCATGATGCAAATGCCGTTTTGATGAGCCTGCCGCCCTTGGCGAAATGGATTTGAGGGTGCGGCAGGGGCGCGATTGCGCGACCCTTTGACGCAGTGCAGAAAGAATTTGGATGGGCGGCGCAAACCAATGCGCTGCCCATTTTGTTTTTCTATGCTGAAAGGGCTGTAAAGTGTGATAAGTTAAATGAATAAATAGACGTAGTTAATTGAATATAATCAAAATTATTGATTAATATTTTTCTGTCACGTCTTTCATTCACACGACGATCTCTGAATTTTCGATATATGAAACCTATCAAAAATTCATATTCAATCTATTTTACAATCAATCCCAGACGTCCTAGATGAGTGCCAACGCAATCAGAAAGGGATCCGATCATGGCTCTGATCAATACGAAAATTCGTCCGTTCAAGGCTCAGGCTTTCAAGCAGGGCAAATTCATTGAAGTGACGAACGCCGATCTTGAGGGCAAATGGGCGGTCTTCTTCTTCTATCCGGCTGACTTCACCTTTGTTTGCCCGACCGAACTGGGCGATGTAGCAGATCACTACGAAGAATTGCAGAAAATGGGCGTCGAAGTGTTCTCGGTTTCGACCGATACGCATTTCACCCACAAGGCCTGGCATGACAGCTCGGAGACGATTAACAAGATCCAATATGCAATGATCGGCGACCCGGTCGGCATCATCACGCGCAACTTTGACGCCATGCGTGAAGCCGAAGGTCTTGCGGATCGCGCGACCTTTATCGTCGATCCGGATGGCATCATCCAGGCGATGGAAATCACCGCCGAAGGCATTGGCCGTGACGCGACTGATCTGGTGCGCAAAATCAAAGCTGCACAATATGTCCGCGCGCATCCCGGTGAGGTTTGCCCGGCAAAATGGAAAGAAGGCGAAGAGACCCTGGCGCCTTCGCTGGATCTGGTCGGCAAGATCTGATCACACGACCCATTCGGGTATCTGAGTGATGAAGAATGGCTCTCCGGCACCGGCCGGGGGGCTTTATGCCTGCGACATTGTGAGGACGACATGCTTGACGCCAATCTGAAGACTCAGCTCAAGGCCTATCTGGAGCGGGTGACGCGCCCGGTCGAGATCACTGCTTTTGCAGATGATGGCGCCAAATCGCGCGAGATGCTGGCTCTGCTCGATCAGATCCGCGAGCTGTCTGACAAAATCACCGTGACGCGGGGCGATGATGCCACGCGGGTGCCGTCTTTTGCGCTGACCTCGCCGGGGGAAGATATCAGCCTGACCTTTGCTGGCCTGCCGATGGGGCATGAGTTTACCTCGTTGGTTCTGGCGCTGTTGCAGGTCGGGGGGTATCCGCCCAAGCTTGAACAGGCGGTTCTTGATCAGATCCGCGGCCTGGAGGGCACGTTCAAATTCGAGACCTATTTCTCGTTATCCTGTCAGAATTGCCCGGATGTGGTGCAGGCGCTGAACCTGATGGCGGTTCTCAATCCCGGGATTGAACATGTGGCGATCGATGGGGCGCTATTTCAGCCTGAAGTCGAGGCGCGTCAGATCATGTCAGTGCCCACGGTGTTTTTGAATGGTCAGCCATTTGCCTCGGGGCGCATGAGCGCAGAAGAGATCCTGGCCAAAATCGACACGGGGGCGGCCAATCGCAGCGCGGATGCGGTCAATGCGCAGGCGCCTTTTGATGTGCTGGTCATTGGCGGCGGTCCCGCAGGTGCGGCTGCAGCCGTTTATGCCGCCCGCAAGGGAATTCGCACCGGCGTTGTCGCCGAGCGTTTTGGCGGGCAGGTTCTAGATACGATGGCGATCGAGAACTTCATCTCGGTTCCCCATACCGAGGGGCCGAAGCTGGCGATGGCACTTGAGACCCATGTTCGGGAATATGATGTCGAGATCATGAACCTGCAGAGCGCAACCAAGCTTGAGCGGGTCGATGAGGGCTTTCGTGTCACCATGGCATCGGGCGCGGCCTTGACGGCGGGGGCGGTCATTTTGTCGACCGGCGCGCGCTGGCGCAAACTGGGCGTTCCGGGCGAGGAAGATTACCTGAACAAAGGCGTGGCCTTTTGCCCCCATTGTGATGGGCCTTTGTTCAAGGGCAAGAGAATTGCGGTCGTTGGCGGCGGCAACTCGGGCGTTGAGGCGGCGATTGATCTGGCCGGGCTGGTGGCCCATGTCACCTTGATCGAATATGATAGCCAGCTGCGTGCCGATGATGTTTTGCAGCGCAAATTGCGCAGCTTGAAAAACGTCACCATTCTCACTTCGGCCAGAACCACCGAGGTCAAGGGCGATGGCCGTCGTGTTACCGGGCTGGTCTATGAGGACCGCAGCAGCAATGACATCCGTGAGCTGACGCTGGAGGGGATCTTTGTCCAGATTGGCCTGATGCCCAATACCGATTGGCTGAAGGGGACGCTGGATCTAAGCCCGCGCGGCGAGATCAAGGTTGATGCCTATGGCGCGACCTCGCTGGCGGGCGTCTTTGCGGCAGGCGACTGCACGACGACGCCTTACAAGCAGATCGTGATCGCCATGGGCGAGGGTGCCAAGGCCTCGCTTGCGGCCTTTGATCACCTGATCCGCATCTCGGCACCCGAAGAAGAAGCGGCGTAACGGCCTATGAACCTGCGTGAGCTGGAATATCTTGTGGCCTTGGCGGATCAACGCAACTTCCGCCGTGCCGCCGAGATCTGCGGGGTCAGCCAGCCCACCTTGTCGACCCAGCTGCGCAAGCTGGAAGAAGAGCTGGGCGCGACCTTGATCGAGCGCGCGCCCCGCAATGTCATCTTGACCGCTGCCGGTCAGGAGGCCTTGGCGCGGGCCCGCCGCATTCTGGACGAGGTGGCCCAGATGCGCGACGAGGCCGCCCGTCACAGCCCCCATGGCTCGACCCGTCTGCGTCTGGGGGTATTTCCGACGCTTGGGCCATATTTGCTGCCCCATCTCGTGCCGCGGCTGGTTGCCGAATTCCCCGAGGTCGAGCTGTTGCTTTCCGAAGAGAAAAGTGAGGTTCTGATCAGGCGGTTGGTCGATGGCCAGATCGATGCCGCGTTGCTGGCGCTGCCTGTGCAAGATCCGCATTTGACCGGCCGCAACCTGTTCAAAGAGCCCTTTTTGCTGGCGGTGCCGCCGGGTCACAAGCTGGCGGGACAGGCGCAAGTTGGCGCCGAGGCGCTTTCGGATCAAAGCCTGATGTTGCTGGAAGAGGGCCATTGCCTGCGCGATCAGGCATTGGATGTCTGCAGGCTTTCAGGCGCGGTCGAGCGATCGGGATTTCAGGGGACCAGCCTTGAAACACTGCGCCAGATGGTGGTGGCAGGGGTGGGGATCACGCTCTTACCCGCACTTGCCGCAGGGTCTGGGCAGGCAAGCGGGCAAAATCCGGTTCTGGTGTCGTTCTCTGATCCGACCATTTGCCGCCACATCGGCATATTTTGGCGCAGGACCACCTCGATGACCCGCATGATGGAGGCTTTTGCCCAGCTGATCAGCGCGGTGGCCTGCGAAAGGCTAAGCGAAACCTTGGGCGATCGCGCGCGCTGAGCGCGCGCAGATCCGGGCCGCGTCGGTCAAAAGTTTCAGGTGACAGCTGCGCGGACCGAAAACCGCGGGTCTTGCCATTCCCCGGTTTCAAGGATCTCGGCCAGGGTTTCGACCGCGTTCCAGACGTCTTCATGGCTCAGATAAAGTGGCGTAAAGCCAAAACGCATCACGTCCGGGGCGCGAAAATCTCCGATAACCTGGCGTGCGATCAAGGCTTGCATGATCGGATAGGCATGTGGGTGTGACAAAGCGATCTGAGAGCCGCGCAAGGCGTGATCGCGCGGCGTTTCCAGCCTCAGGCCGCTTTGGCCGCAGCGCGCCTTGATGCGCGCGATGAAAAGATCGGTGAGGCTTAGGCTTTTGGCGCGAAGCATCGCCAGATCGACATTTTGCCAGACCGCCAATGCGCCTTTCAGCGCGCGCAGCGACAAGATCGCCTGCGAGCCGCATAGGAATTTTGCAATGCCCTTGCCCCCTTCATATTGCCGTTCAAAGGCAAAGGGGCGGGCATGGCCCCACCAGCCCGAAAGCGGCTGGCGCAGCGCATCCAGATGGCGGGTTGCGGCGTAGATAAAGCCCGCAGCGCCCGGCCCGCCATTGAGATATTTATAGGTGCAGCCAACCGCGAAATCGGCCTGTGCCTGATCCAGCAGGATCGGCAAAGCCCCGGCGCTGTGGCAGAGATCCCAAATCACCAGCGCCCCGGCAGCGTGGATGCGCCGCGTCAGTGCCGCCATGTCGCGCAATGCGCCGCTGCGATAATCGACATGGTTCAGCAAGACGACGGCAACATCATCGGACAAAAGGTCCTCGATCCTTTCGGCGTCGACCCCTTCAAGCGCAAGCTTCATGCCCGGCTGCGAGGCCACAAGCCCCTGTGCGATGTAAAGATCGGTCGGAAAGCTAGAGGCCTCGGCAAGGACGGTCTTGCGATCGGGCCGCAGCGAAATGGCCGCACTCAGCGTCTTGAAAATATTGACCGACGTGCTGTCGCTGACGACCGTCTGACCTGGGGCAGCACCGATCAGAGGGGCGATCATCTCGCCCAGTTCCATCGGCAGCTGGAACCAGCCTGCGTCATTCCAGCTGCGGATCAGATCCTGCGCCCATTCCTGATGCGCGGCTTGATCGATCGCCGCCAGCGCCGCCTTGGGGGCGGGGCCAAGTGAGTTGCCGTCGAAATAAATCAGGCCCTCGGGCAGGATGAACTCTTGGCGGAACCGCGCCAGCGGATCTTTCGCATCTAGGTTGCGGATATCGTCAAGCGTCAGCGTCGATGTCATGATGTTCAACTGCACTAGGGGCGGCCACCAGCGGCCGGAATGAACACAGCTTGCCCGTGATATAGGCCCTGTGTAAAGGCGCGCGGTCGCGGCTGCCTTCCCCCTCGACACCGACGGCCAATTCTGGGAAACCGCGTCGAACCCGGTCTTGGTTCCGGGCAAGGCAGGCACAACGGCGGAGCAAGACTATGGCAGCAATGAAACAGCAAGCGACCCTGAGCCGGGAAACGCCCATGGCTCAAGATCTGGCCCTCCTTTTCGAGCGCCACACCGCTGATATGCATGCCGATACCCCGCCAGAATCGATCCATATGATGCCCCGCGAGACCTTGGACGACCCCGCTATCGGCTTTTTCGTTCTGCGTGATGAAGGGCGCCCGGTCGCCATGGGGGCGGTCAAGCGGCTCTCTCCATCTCATGGTGAGATCAAATCGATGCATGTCCTGAGTGAAGATCGCGGTCGTGGCCTTTCGCGGCAAATGCTTGAGGGGCTGATCGCTTATGCCCGCGCTCAGGGCTTTGCCCGGCTGAGCCTTGAAACCGGCATCCAGCCGACCTTTATCGCCGCACGCAGGCTGTATGAGCGCGCGGGATTTATCGAATGCCCCCCGTTTGAGGGCTATGACGAAGATCCCAACAGCCTGTTCATGACCCTGTCTTTGGCCTAAGGCCGCGCCGCCCAGTTTTACGCCGCGCTGGCGCATGACATGCAATTTAAAGGCCTTGGGTTTCGATCCGTCCAGTCCGGCAAAGTCTTTGCTGGGGTGAGGGGCGAGCTGCCCGGTGCCATCATCTATCGCAGTGAGCTTTTCCTTGGCAGGGAAGGGCGTTGATGCCTCATCTCCCAAAAGCTGCTGTCGGCATCAGACTGGCAGGATATGGAAAACTTTTTTAGAACAGGGTGGCAGGGTCGGCCAAGCGGCGCGTAACGATCCCGGCTCTTAACTGCGAAGCTGGTCTTGCTTTTACCCTTTGCCGGGGTCAGGCCTTTCTCAGCGGGCTGTCGGCCAAGCCCACGTTATTGGCTATCGACAAAGCCCGGAAAATATGGGAATTCCCACCCGAGCTTCTGCATAATTGCCAGATAGCACGCCCTGTTTGACGCTTTGGCTTTGCTGATGAAAAGCAAAAGTAAACAACATGGTAGGAAAGAGGCAGGCCTTGTGCGCCTCTTTCTGGGTGGCTATCATCTGGTGCACGGCCCCGTAGCTCAACTGGATAGAGCACCTGACTTCTAATCAGGTTGTTGGGCGTTCGAGTCGTCCCGGGGTCGCCAATTCTTCTTTTCCAACTGTCCGCTAAGCATCGCGAGCCGGGGTGATCATCTGGCCCAGCTCAGGCGCGTATTCACCTTGGCAAAGTCTAACGCGGTTTCACTGTGTTGCGGATCGATGTGCGGGGGCTGGATATGAGCGTCGGCCTCGCCGCATCGGGCACGAAGGTTTCGTTTCGCACAAATCCAGTGCGCCGAAACACTGCCGCCCAACTGTCATCTGGCACCTTTAACACAAGTATTTGAGATGCGCTGAGAAGCAGCCCAACAAATCTGCGAACGCAAGATAGATGACTGGGATATGGCGAAAGGATGTCAGGGGGTGCTGACGCCTATCTATGATTGTTTTGATGATAGGTTTTTATTTAAATCAAACCGTTGCCTGATTTAAAGTGGCGGAGAGGGTGGGATTCGAACCCACGGAACCCTTGCAGGCTCAACGGTTTTCGAGACCGCCCCGTTCGACCACTCCGGCACCTCTCCGCGCTTTTCTTGGTGTGGTGAGGGGCATTTAGCTGGGTGGGGGTTGAAGCGCAAGAGGGGTTCAGCCAGAAAATCATGAAAAGCGAAAAGAAAGGGCCTCCCGCATGAAGAAAGTCGCAAAAGCCGTGCTGATATCGACGCTGCTCGCGCTTTCAGGGGGGATCGTCGTTGGCGCCGAAGAGATCACCCAGCCCGCTATTAGCCAAAGCGATCAGATCCTTGCGCTGGAAATTCGCCGACTTCTTTCTTTGGATGAGGTGGTCGAGGTCATGTCGCAAGAGGCGGTGATCAGCGCAGGCGATGGCGCCGAGGGGCTGACGCCCGAACAACAAGAAAGCTGGCGCCAAGGGATCGCGCGCATCAACCGCTCTGAGCATTTGCAGCAACTGATGCGCGACGGGCTGGAAAACGCGCTGATCGACCGTGATCCCACCCAATTGCGCAAGGCGCTGTTGTTTTACCAAAGCAACTTGGGCCGTCAGCTTGTCCAGCTCGAGCTGTCCGCGCGCAGGGCGATGGTTGATCCAGAGGGAAAAGAGGCCGCAATCGCCGCCGCTGCTGACGCCAACACCAACGGCACTGCACGGCTGGCGATGATTGATCGCCTGATGTCGGCCTCAAACGTGGTGGATATCAATGTCGCAGGCAGCCTGAATGCGATGATGGCTGTCAATCGTGGGTTTGCGGCCGCCCTGCAAGAAGATCTTGGACCGATCGATACAACCGCGGATGCTTGGCAAGAAGAGCCAGCGATTCGCGCAGATATTCAGGAATGGGTTCAGGCCTTGCTCTATCTGGCCTATAGCCCGCTCGACGATCGCAGTTTAGATGAGGTCATCCATTTTGTGGCCTCGGATGAGGGGCAAGAGCTGGCCGATGTGCTTAGTCTGGCCTTTGATGGAATGTTTACCCGAATCGCCTATGAAACCGGGATGATGTCGGGCGCTATTCAGCTGGGAGAAGAGCTATGATCTTGCTGGTGGGACCATTGGCCCATCCGGCCATGCTGCGTGCCTTGCAGGTCAAGGGCGATGTGCAAACCATTCCGGGACGCCTGTTGGGCGGCTCGCGGGCAGGGATTGATCTGGATGGCTGGCCAGTCATTCAGAACAAAAGCGACGGGGATGAAGGGGCCAGAATTCCTGCCGTTGCCACCGAATGGACGCCGCGCTTGCGCCGCTATGCAGAAATCACCGGACTTGAGCCTGCCTATCTGGGTGGCCAACAGCTGCTGGGCCTACAAGATCACGGCGCGGGCTCTGACGCATCCCAGCTGTTTTCAACTGATCAATGGCCCGCGGATTTTGCCGCAGCGATTGCGATCTGGGTGCTGGATCAGTTGGCCGGGCATACACCCGCGCAGATCCGGCAGCGTTGGCCACGGATTGGGGATTGGGTGGGTGCCCAACAGCGCGCGGCACAAAACACCGCCTCTCAGAAGGGGCAGGGCGCCGAACTTGGCCCCGAAGGTGACGAGCGTTTCGAAATCCTGTTGCGGCGCGAGGCCTATGCCAATTTCTTTGCCGTCGAAGAGCTAAGCCTGCGTCATCGCCTTTATGGGGGCGGTTGGTCCAAGCCATTGCTGCGCGCGGCCTTTGTCTCGGGCGATGCAACGGTTGTCTTGCCGTGGGATCCGATCCGTGACCGGGTCTTGCTGATCGATCAGTTCCGCGCAGGCCCGGCTGCGCGCGGTGACCATCAGCCCTGGCTTTTCGAGGCCGTGGCTGGGCGTATTGATCAGGATGAGGATCCGCAGGATGCTGCGCGACGCGAGGCGCGCGAAGAGGCGGGGGTCGAGCTGCGCGATCTGATCGCCGGGCCGCATCATTATCCCAGCTCTGGGGCCACTGCCGAATTCATCTATCTGTATATCGGCATTGCCGATCTGCCCGATGGCATCACGGGAATCGGCGGGCTTGAAGACGAGGATGAGGATATCCGCTCGCATCTGATCTCGCGCCAGGCTTTGCTGGAGATGGTGCGCAACGGCGAAATCCGTAACGGTCCGCTGCTGGTTCTGGCGCTGTGGCTGGACCGCGAAGCCGAGGGGTTAAGGTCTAAATACACGCCTGTATAAGTCGTGTATTTAGGCGCCCGCCCTTGCCGCGCGTTCTGGCTGGCGTATAAACGGTGCATCCGTTTTACGCGAAAGGCCCTGCTTATGCGAATTTGCCCTGATCTCGCTGCTTCCATCGGAAATACCCCGCTGATCAAATTGCGCCGCGCCTCGGAATTGACGGGCTGTACCATTCTGGGCAAGGCCGAGTTCATGAACCCGGGCCAGTCGATCAAGGATCGTGCGGCATTGTTCATCATTCGCGACGCGATCGCGCGTGGTGCACTGCAGCCGGGTGGCACGATCGTCGAGGGAACAGCAGGCAATACCGGCATTGGCCTTGCGCTGGTCGGGGCCTCGATGGGCTTTCGCTCGGTCATCGTGATCCCTGAAACGCAAAGCCAGGAAAAAAAGGATATGCTTCGCCTTGCCGGGGCAGAGCTTGTGCAGATCCCGGCGGCACCTTACCGCGATCCCAATAACTATGTGCGCTACTCGGGCCGTCTGGCCGAGGCTTTGGCCAAAACCGAACCGCATGGCGCGATCTGGGCCGATCAATTCGACAATACTGCCAACCGCCAGGCCCATCTCGAGACCACTGGCCCCGAGATCTGGGAGCAAACCGGTGGCAAGGTCGATGGCTTTATCTGCTCGGTCGGTTCGGGTGGAACGCTGGCAGGGGTCGCGATGGCGCTCCAGCCCAAAGGGGTGAAAATCGGTCTGGCCGATCCGGATGGCGCGGCGCTTTATTCCTATTACACGACCGGAAAGCTGGACAGCCCCGGCAGCTCGATCACCGAAGGCATCGGCCAGGGGCGCATCACGCGTAACCTTGAGGGCTTCACCCCGGATATGAGCTACCGCATCCCCGATGCCGAGGCGCTGACCGTCATTTTCGATCTTCTCGAGCATGAGGGCCTTTGCCTTGGCGGTTCCTCGGGGATCAACGTCGCGGGTGCCATGCGCATGGCGCGCGAAATGGGGCCAGGACATACGATCGTTACCGCGCTTTGCGATTCCGGTACACGCTATCAAAGCAAGCTGTTCAATCCCGAGTTCCTGCGCGCGCGCAATCTGCCGGTGCCCGAATGGCTTGACCGTCAGCCGGCTGATCTGCCCGCCGTCTTTGAAGACTAAGGATGATGATGCGTTTTCTTGTCGCGCTGACGCTTTCGATCTTTTTGGCCTTTACCCAGATCGGGGCGGCGCAGGATGCTGCGCAACCCGACTATCTGGCCTGGGAAAAGCTTGCGAGCCAAACCGAACAGATCCTGCAATCAGGTCAGGCCAATGCGGCCCGGCTTGAGGCGATCCGCGCCGAGGTGGTCAAATGGCGCGACCGCTTTCGAGGCGCCGAGGGCACCAATGCGACACGCATTTCTACGCTGAAGGATCAGATCGCGGCGCTGGGCCCGGTTCCGGGCGAGGGGCAAACGGAATCCGAGGATATTGCCGCGCGCCGCAAGGAATTGAACGCACAGCTATCCGAGCTGCAGGCACCCGGCCTGGCCGCAGTCGAGGCATTCGGTCGCGCCGACGGGATCGTGCAGCAGATCGACAAGGCGCAGCGAGACAACCAGACCAACGCGATTTTGCGATTGGCACCCACGCCGCTGAACCCGGCCAATTGGGCACCAGCGTTCCAAGATGGCTATAAGCTGGTGGCGGGGATTGCGGGCGAGTTTTTGTCGCGCTTTGAAGCCAAGGGCGGCTGGGCAGGGGCGCGCGACTGGGCGCCCAAGGTCATTTTTGTTCTGCTGGCCGCGCTTTTGCTGCTGACCAAAGGCCGACAGTGGATCGATTCACTGCCCTCGCGCCTGTCAGAGCGCGCAAGTGAGCGCACGCGCGCGACGCTGAATTTTGCCGTCTCATTGGGACAGATCGCGGTGCCGTTGATGGGGGTGATCCTTCTGGTCATCGCCATGCTGGTCTCGGATCTTTTCGGGCAATGGGGCAAGCCGCTTATCCTGACACTGCCCGGGGCGGGCCTTGCGCTATTTGGCGGGGTGTGGCTGACGCGGCGGCTGTTCTCGCCGGCCAGTTTTGGCAATACGCCATCCTCGCTGCCTTTGCCGGAAAGGGCTCAGGGGCAGGCGCGGGTCAGTGCCGCGCTTTTGTCTGCGGCCGTGGCGCTGCACCAGATCTTTGGTGCAGCCGTATTGCCGCTTTCGGGCTTTCTTAGCCGACCTGATCCGGCAGGGCGGATTCCGCTGCAGATTTCGGATGCATCGGCCGCAGTCTGGCATCTGCCCATCATTTTGCTGGGGGCATTGTTTCTGTTCCGCCTGTGCAATGTGTTGCGGCATCTGACCCAATACGACACTTCGGAAAATCCTGCTTATCGGCTGCGCATTCTGGCGACCTTCGGCTCGATCGGACGGCTGGTGGCGATTGCTGCGGTGGTGCTTGCGGCAATTGGATATGTCGCAGCCGCCAATGCCTTGCTTTGGCCGATGTCGATGACACTGGCCCTGGTGGGGCTGTTGATTCTGCTGCAAGATTTCATCGCCGATCTTTATGCAATGGCCAAAGGCGGGGGCACAGCCGCACGCGATTCACTGATGCCCGTTCTGGTCGGCTTTGCACTGGTGCTGGCCTCGGTGCCGCTATTTGCCCTGATCTGGGGCGCACGCAGCACCGAGCTAAGCGAGTTCTGGACCAAAATGCGCGATGGCATAGCCATTGGCGGCATTCGGCTGTCACCGACCGGAATTCTGGCCTTTCTGATCATCTTTACCATCGGCTATTCGGTCACGCGCTTTTTCCAAGGTGCCTTGCGCACGACAATCCTGCCCAAGACCAAAATCGACGCTGGCGGACAGAATGCGATCGTCTCGGGGCTGGGATATGTCGGTATCACGCTTGCGGTGATGATGGCTGTCAGCAGCGCGGGGATTGACCTGAGCTCACTCGCCTTTGTGGCTGGTGCCTTGTCGGTCGGTATCGGTTTTGGCCTGCAAAACATCGTCTCGAACTTTGTTTCGGGCATTATCTTGCTGGTCGAGCGCCCGATTACCGTCGGTGACTGGATCGAGGTCGGGGGCAAACAGGGCATCGTCAAAAGGATTTCGGTACGATCAACCCATATCCAGACCTTTGACCGCACCGAAGTCATCGTTCCGAACTCGGATTTCGTAAGCCAGTCCGTGACCAACTGGACGCGCAACAACCTGTCGGGCCGGGTGATCGTTCCGGTGGGCGTGGCCTATGGCACCGACACACGCAAGGTCGAGCGCGTCTTGCGCGAGATTGCCGAGGACCAGCCGACCGTGCTGATCACGCCGCCTCCTGCGATTATTTTCAAAGGGTTCGCGGCGGATAGCATGAGCTTTGAAATCAGGGCGATCGTGTCGGATGTGAACGGGGGAACGGGGGTGATCTCTGAGATCAATCACCAGATCGCGCGTCGCTTCGCCGAAGAGGACATCGAGATGCCCTTCCCACAGCGCGATCTGTGGCTACGCAATCCCGAAGTTTTGCACGAAAACCTGCCAAAGCCACGCCGCAGTGTCGTATCAGAGCCCGACCCGGGCCCACAGTAGCCCCCGATGGACCCAAGGACCATCGGATTGCGCCCCATGGATGACGATATCCCTCATCGTCCCGGACGCCAGGATGATGACGGTGATGGTGATGGCGACGACGATGGCGGTGATGGCCCCTCGGGCTATGGCGCACAGTTCGAACGAAACTAGCGCCTCACCCCTCAAGCCGTTCAAAAGCCCCGCCGTTGCGGGGCTTTTTTCTGTCCATGATCCCATTCACCTGAAGCCACAGGCGATCAGATCAATGTTGAGAGTTTTGCAATTGGCTTGCCAGCGTCGCGGGGCTTTGCGCGGCGGGGGCTGCGGGCTCGGTGCCCTGTGGCGGGATCTGGCTCGGGGCAGGGACGTAACCTTCGCCCAGATTATCATCGGCAAAGCCTTCGCGCGAAAGCAGGATCGCAACCGGGCGCAGCCAAGGAATATGGGCGCAAATGATCATGATCGCGGCCATGATCGGCACCGATAGAAACATCCCCGGAAGGCCCCAAACCGCGCCCCAGACTGCCAGCGACAGCACAATGCCAAAGGACGACATGCGCAGCGTCTGCCCCAGCAACATTGGGTCCAAAATATTGCCGATCAGGAAATGGACGCAAGTACAGGCAATGCCAATCACGACGGTTTCCGGAACTCCGCCCGTCTGGGCCAAGGCCAAAAGCACTGCGACCACCGTCGCAATGATCGAACCGATGGTCGGAATAAAGTTCAAGATAAAGGTGATCATGGCAATCGGCCCGGCCAGATCCAGACCCGCCACCCAGAAAATCACCCAGACCAGGCCAGCGGTCAATGCGCTGACCAGCGCCTTGATCACCAGATAGCGGTTCACACTGCGCATGATCGAGGAAATGATCGCGCGCACCTTATCGGCTTTCTCCGGATCTCCGGTCAGCCGTTCGATCTTGATGGGAAACCAGACCCGCTCGGTGAACATGAAGCCCACATAAAGCAAGATCATCACCACGCCTGAAAACAGGTTCGACGCCTGCGCAGCGACCTGCCGGATCCAGCCGGTAAAGTTAAAGCTCTGAATAAAGCTCTCGACCGCAGATTGGGCATTTGGCCCCATCCATTCGGTCAGCTCAGGCAGAAGGCTTTGGGCCTTTTCCGCATAAGCAATCGAGGTCGAGACGATCTCATTGACCTGGGCCGCGATCATCGTCGTGATCCACAACAGGCCAAATGCGATCACGACCAGCGCAAGTGTCGTTGCAAACCAGGTCGGAACCTTCAGCTTGGCAAAAGCATAAATCGCATCCGAGGTCAGCGAGAAGATGATGACCGCGATCGATAAAGTGATCAGCAGAAACTTGGCCTGCACCAGCAGGAAAAGCAAAAGGGCGAAGGCGACAATCCCTAGAAAACCTGTCTGCAACCGCTCGCGCAGCACCGATTCTCCTGAAACCACCCGTCGCCCTCGCTCTGATCCAAATACCTATGCGGCGTTACGCCTCGACCTCATCCTCGCCGTTTTCCGCGATCCGGGCAACCGAAACCACTTCCTCACCGGCGGCTGTGTTGAACACGCGTACCCCCCCGGCCGAGCGCGAGCGGAAGCTGATCCCCTCGACCGGGACACGGATCGATTGGCCAGTCGAGGTTGCCAGCATGATCTGATCGTCACGTTCGACCGGGAACGAGGCCACCAAAGGTCCGCCACGCATGGCTTTGTCCATGGCCATAACGCCTTGGCCACCGCGCCCGCGCACCGGATAATCGTGGCTGGACGAGATCTTGCCCTGACCACGCGCAGTGATCGTCAAAATCGCATCTTCAGCCGCCGACATTTCGGCATAGCGCTCTTGCGAGATTGCGGCTTCGGCGATGTTTTCCTCGTCTTCGTCGACCTCGGCACCATCATCCAGCGCACCTTCGACGGCGCGGCGCATTTTCAGATAGGCTGCGCGCTCGGCGGGATCTGCTTCAAAATGGCGGATGACCGACATTGAAACGACCTTGTCGCCATCAGACAGCCGGATGCCGCGCACGCCGGTGGAATCGCGCCCTTTGAACACACGCACATCCGTCGTCTGGAAGCGGATTGCGCGGCCAAGTGCGGTGACCAGCATGACATCATCTGCCTCGGTGGCCATGCGCACGCCAATCAGTTCGACCCCATCGGGCAGCTTCATGGCGATCTTACCATTCGATTTCACATTGGTGAAATCGGACAAAGCGTTCCGGCGCACGTCACCTTCAGAGGTGGCGAAAATGGTCTGATAGTTGTCCCATTCGGCCTCGGGGGCATCCACCGGCATCAAAGCCGCGATCGATACGCCCGGCTCGATCGGAAGGATATTGACGATGGCCTTGCCCTTGGCAGTACGCCCACCCAGCGGAAGCCGCCAGGTTTTCATGCGATAGACCATGCCGTCGGTTGTGAAGAACAACAGCTCGGTATGGGTATTGGCCACGAACAGGGTGGTTACGACATCGTCTTCTTTGGTGGCCATGCCCGACAGGCCCTTGCCGCCGCGACGCTGCGCGCGGAACTCGGCCAAGGCGGTGCGCTTGATATAGCCGCCCGAGGTGATGGTCACGACCATATCCTCGCGCTCGATCAGATCCTCGTCATCCATATCGCCGGACCAATCGGTGATCTCGGTACGACGCGGAATGGCAAAGAGCTCTTTTACCTCACGCAGCTCATTCGAGATGATCTCCATGATCCGCTCACGCGAGGCAAGAATGGCCAGGAATTCGCGAATGGAATCCGCCAACGTTTTCAGCTCGTCGGTGACTTCCTTGACCCCAAGCTGGGTCAGGCGCTGCAGACGCAGCTCAAGGATGGCACGGGCCTGGGTTTCAGAGAGGTTATAGGTGCCGTCGTCATTGACCGGATGTTTCGGATCATCGATCAGCTTGAGATATTCAACGATCTCATGGGCTGGCCAGCGCCGTTCCATCAGCTTTTCGCGCGCTTCAGCCGCATCAGCCGAGGCGCGGATCGTGGCCACAACCTCGTCAACGTTGGAAACTGCCACGGCCAGACCGCACAGGATATGGCTGCGTTCGCGGGCCTTGCGCAGCTCAAAGGCCGTGCGGCGTGCAACAACTTCTTCGCGGAAGCTGATGAAATGGGTCAGAAAATCGCGCAGCGTCAGCTGCTCGGGGCGGCCACCGTTCAGCGCCAGCATGTTGCAACCAAAGCTGGTCTGCATCGGCGTGAAGCGGAACAGCTGGTTCAGAACCACCTCGGCCGTGGCATCACGTTTCAGATCGACGACGACGCGCACGCCAATGCGGTCGGATTCGTCTTGAACATGGGCGATGCCCTCGATCTTTTTCTCTTTGGCAAGCTCGGCGATCTTTTCGATCATCGTCGCCTTGTTCACCTGATAGGGGATCTCGTCGATAACGATCGACTCGCGGCCGTTGCGGCCCTGTTCGATCCGGGTTTTCGCCCGCAAAATGACCGAGCCTCGCCCCTCGAGATAGGCTTTGCGCACACCCGAGCGGCCCAGAATGATGCCTCCCGTCGGGAAGTCCGGGCCGGGCACGATTTCCATCAACGCCTCGGTCGGCAGATCCGGGTTTTCAATCAGGGCAAGCGTTGCGTCGCAGACTTCGCCAAGGTTATGGGGCGGAATATTGGTCGCCATACCGACGGCGATACCGCCCGCGCCATTGACCAGCATGTTGGGGAAACGCGCGGGCAGGACCGTCGGTTCGCGGTCCTTGCCATCGTAGTTGTCCTGGAAAACGACTGTGTCTTTTTCGATATCGGCCAGCAGGAAGGCTGCGGGCTTGTCCATGCGCACTTCGGTGTAACGCATGGCCGCGGCACTGTCGCCGTCCATCGAGCCAAAGTTGCCCTGACCGTCAAGCAGCGGCAGCGACATCGAGAAATCCTGCGCCATGCGCACCAGCGCATCATAGATCGCAGCATCGCCATGGGGGTGATATTTACCCATGACATCGCCGACCGGGCGCGCCGATTTGCGATAGGCCTTGTCGTGGGTGTTACCCGTTTCATGCATCGCAAACAGGATGCGCCGATGGACCGGCTTCAGCCCGTCGCGCAGATCGGGGATCGCGCGGCTGACGATGACGGACATAGCATAGTCAAGATAGGCCGTGCGCATCTCATCCGAGATGTTCACCACCGGCCCGTCATGCGGCATCACCGCCCGTTCGCTGGTTTCCTGCGTCGCAGCAGCGTTGTCGGTGTTGTCGTCGTGGTCGTTTTCCGGAGTGTCTGACACGGGATCGCCTCAAGATATTGTTGTAGGACGGTATACCGCCCACTGGCCTTGGACGCAATCACGCAGGGCCCGGATCAGGGGAAATGCCAAGAAAATATGAAGAAAATCACAAAGTTTCGCGGCTTTTCACGCCTCAGGCGCGGCGAAGGGCCGAAGCGGCCCAAACCAGCGACAAGGTCGCCGAGCAGATCGCGTTCCAGCCTGCCATCGAGATGCCAAGCAGGCTCCAGGCGGCCTCATCGCAGCGCACCACGGGGGCGGCTTGAAGCTGCGCCATCAGATCGGTGGTCGAGAGCTGCGTCATATGCGAAATGCCACCCGAGCAATGCGCAGGGCCGGCCCAGAATTTCAGCTCGACGCCAGTATGGAAAATCGCGAATGCCGTCGCCACAAGCGCGGCCAGCAGCCCCAAAATGGCCAAGGCGCGGTGCCAGCCAAAGGCCCAGATGGCAAGGCCAATCACGGCCGCCGCCAGATGTGGCCAGCGCTGCAGGATGCACAATTCGCACGGGGCATAGCCGAAATACTGAAATGTCAGCGCCGCCAAAAGCAATGCAGCTGAGCCAAGTCCGGCCAATCCGGCAAGCGATCTGTTGGTCAATTCGTTCATGGCTCGGAGATACTTTCCTGCACTGCGGCTGGCAAATGCCAATTGAGTGAAATCAGCGCGGCTTCCACGTGAATACGCGGTAAAGATAGATGACGACAACCAGAACCACGATCACTTTCGACAACGGATCGACCCAATCGGCCACCAGCGCATATTGGCTTTGCAGCAAATAGCCCGAAATGGTCAGCAAGCTGGTCCAAAGCGCGCTTCCGATCGTGGTATAGACCAAGAACCGCCACAAAGGCATGCGCACAAAGCCCGCCGGGACCGAAATCAGCGTCCGGATCGTCGGCAGCATCCGCCCCAGCAGCACCGCCAGAACGCCATATTGGTCAAACCAGCGGTGGGCTGTGTCGATGTCGCTTGGCGATACGGTCATCAAGCGGCCATGACGTGCGGCCCAACGCTTGATGCGCGCCTCGCCGATCCACAGACCGATGTAATACCACATGGTCGTGCCCAGCACCGATCCCGCCGTTCCGGCGAGAATGGTCAACCACAGGTTCAGCTTGCCCGAACCCGCCAAAAAACCAGCCAGCGGCATGATCAGCTCGGATGGGATCGGCGGAAAGACATTCTCGGCGACCATCAGGAAGAAGATCCCCGGATAACCCCAGTGATCGATCGTCGAAACAATCCAGTCGAACATTCATTCCTCCGGCTTTCCTTGGTGCTTTGCTGCTGTGCAGGGGCGGAACTGTCAAGTCTCTGAGTGCGTTGTGAAACCGCCCGGATCACGTCAGATCTGACGCGACTGTAAATTCCGGCACTAAGAGGGAGTGAGATTGCATGGAATGGCGTGGACGCCGCGGAAGCCGCAATGTCGAAGATCGACGTGGGATAGGCTCAGCAGGGGCAGGCGGAATCGGGGTTGTCGGCCTTTTGGTCGTTCTGGCCGTCGGCTATTTTTTCAACATCGATATCTCGCCCATCGTGGGCTCGATGGATCAGGGAACACAATCGGGTGAGCCCCGCGAGCTGACCGATCAGGAAAAGGAAATCGGGCAATTCGTCTCGGTCGTTCTGGCCGATACCGAAGAGGTCTGGACGCGGGTTCTGCCCGAGCAGGCGAATGTGCAATACAAAGACCCCAAGCTTGTGCTGTTCTCGGGGGCGGTGCAATCGGCCTGCGGCGGCGCATCCGCAGCCATGGGCCCCTTTTATTGCCCCAATGATCAGAAGCTGTACCTAGACACCGACTTCTTCCAGATCATGCAAAGCAAGATGAATGCAGGCGGCGATTTTGCCTATGCCTATGTCATTGCCCATGAGGTCGGCCACCACGTGCAAAACCTGATCGGGGTTCTCAGCAAGGTGAACCAGATGCGTTCGCAGTCCAGCCAAACGGATACCAATGCGCTGTCGGTGCTGACCGAACTTCAGGCGGATTGTTTCGCGGGGATCTGGGCTCGTCAGGCCAGCGAGCAGTTTGGCACGATCGACGAGGGTGATATCCGCGAAGCAATCACTGCGGCGGGCGCGGTCGGTGATGATGTGCTGATGAAACAGGCCGGGCGCGTGCCGATGCCCGACAGCTTCACCCACGGCTCGGCAGCTGATCGTCAGACCTGGTTCACCCGCGGCTTCAAGAGCGGCGAAATGGCGCAATGCAACACCTTTGCTAAGGCGGGCCTTTGACAGGCCCAAGGACTTTGGTGATCTAGCGCACCAGATGCATGCCGCGTGGGCGATCCAGTGTCGCCCATGCGGGCCAAAGACCGAAATGCTCAAGCGCGACCAGCGCAAGGCATATTGCGATCACCGATAGCACCAGAATGACACGCCCCTCGCTTGGTGGGTGCCGCACCCATCGCGCCGCACGAATTAACCAGTTGAGGTTGTTCATTCCCATCTTCCCCTGATAGGTGTCGCCCAAGATCGACGATAGCGACGGACAAGCGCCTTGCCCCATCACAGCGACAGCCGCATTTTGCCTTACACAGCCAGCCAGATGTATGATCTGGTCGCCGATGTCGAAAGCTATCCGAAATTTCTGCCCTGGAACAGCGCCGCGCGTATTCGTTCGCGCAAGCCTGGGGTCGAAGGCTCCGAGGTTATCGAGGCGGATCTGGTGATTTCCTTCAAGGTTCTTCGCGAGCGTTTTGGCAGCCGCGTGACCCTGTGGCCGCAAGAAAAGCGCATTGATACCGAATATCTCGACGGCCCGTTTCGCTATCTGCGCAGCGGCTGGACCTTTGATGATCTGCCCGAGGGGGGATGCAAGGTCGAGTTCTTCGTCGATTTTGAATTCAAGAACGTGATTCTGGGCAAGGTGATCGGCGTCGTCTTTGGCGAGGCGATGTCACGCATCGTGCGCGCCTTCGAGGACCGTGCCAAGGTTCTTTACGGCTGAGCGTCAGGCAAAACGGCGACCCAATGGATCGCCGCTGCTGGTGCTTGGCCTGCGCGCGGCCTGCTGGGCCCATTAACCCCGGCTTGCCTCGACCGCGTCCTCAAAGGTGCGGATGCCGGTATGGGGTGATTGTACCAGCACCGCCATATTGCCGGGCTTGTGCTCATTATTCAGCATTTTCAGATGCGCTTGCGGAATTTCGGCCCAGGGGAAGACCTCGGACATGCAGGGGTCTATCCGACGTTCCAGCATCAGCTTATTGGCGGCCGATGCCTGTTTGAGATGGGCGAAATGGCTGCCTTGCAGGCGCTTTTGATGCATCCACATATAGCGCACGTCAAAGGTACAGTTGAACCCCGAGGTGCCGGCGCAGATAACAACCATACCGCCTTTTTTGCACACGAAGGTCGAGACCGGAAAGGTCGCCTCGCCGGGGTGTTCAAAGACAATATCGACGTTGTTGCCCTTGCCGATGATGTCCCAGATCGCTTTGCCGAATTTGCGGACCTCGTTGAACCATTCCTTATACTCTGGGGTGTTGACGGTCGGCAGCTGACCCCAGCATTTGAAATCCTTGCGGTTGATGACGCCGCGCGCGCCAAGGCTCATCACGAAGTCGCGTTTGTCCTCATCGCTGATCACACCGACCGCATTTGCGCCCGCGGCATTGATCAGCTGGATCGCGAAAGAGCCAAGCCCGCCAGATGCCCCCCAGACCAGGACATTCATCCCCGGCTTCAGCTCATGCGGTTCGTGTCCGAACAGCATCCGATAGGCTGTCGCCAGCGTCAGCGTATAGCAGGCCGATTCCTCCCAGGTCAGATGCTGCGGGCGGCGCATCAGCTGCTGGGCCTGAACCCGCGTAAACTGCGCGAATGAACCGTCTGGCGTTTCATATCCCCAGATGCGCTGGCTGGGCGAATACATCGGATCGCCGCCGTTGCATTCCTCATCATTGCCATCATCTTGATTGCAATGGATCACGACCTGATCGCCAACTTTCCAGTTCTTGACCTTGTCACCCACCGCCCAGATCACGCCCGAGGCGTCGGAACCTGCGATGTGATAGGGCTGTCCGTGGCCATCAAAGGGGCTGATCGGCACGCCCAGACCTGCCCAGATCCCATTATAGTTCACCCCGGCGGCCATCACCATGACCAGAACCTCGTTGCTGTCGATGGCGGGGGTATCGACCACCTCGACCAGCATGGCCTTGTCAGGGTTGCCGTGACGCTCGCGCCGGATCGCCCAAGCGTACATCGACTTGGGAACATGGCCGAGCGGCGGCATCTCACCAATCTCGTACAGGTCCTTTTGCGGCGCGTCATAGGCCGCGATCGGGGTGGGTTGATCTAGTGCCATCTCAATCTCCTTGCCGCGTTGCAGAATCGGCGTCACGCCTCAGGATTACGATTCCGAAAGCAATAATGCAACAACATGATTATCATTATTGAAAGAATATAACCCTAAGGATTTATGGAACATATGACGAAAAGTAGCCTTTAGGCAGGGAAATCCAGCTGAACCCGATCTCACGACGGCCAGATTTTGTCGAAAATTCAGTAAGCAGCGACCACGCCGAGTGGCTTAGAAACTTCTGCACTGCGGCGAATTGACAGGGTCAGATTGTTTCCATATCAATTCAATCAAAGCAATATTGTTGCGAAAGGATTTTGCGATGGCCGCAAAGGACAAGCCCTGGCTCTTCCGCACCTATGCCGGTCACTCCACGGCCAGCAAATCGAACGCATTATACCGCATGAACCTTGCCAAGGGGCAGACCGGGCTATCGGTTGCGTTCGATTTGCCCACGCAGACCGGATATGACAGCGATCACGTTCTGGCGCGTGGCGAGGTCGGCAAGGTCGGGGTGCCGATTTGCCATCTGGGCGATATGCGCACGCTGTTCGATCAGATCCCGCTCGAGCAGATGAATACCTCGATGACGATCAATGCGACTGCGCCATGGCTGCTCGCGCTCTATATTGCCGCGGCGCAAGAGCAGGGGGCGGATATTTCGCAGCTGCAAGGCACGGTCCAAAACGATCTGGTCAAGGAATACCTGTCGCGCGGCACATATATCTGCCCGCCCAAACCCTCACTTGCGATGATCACGGATGTGGCGGCTTACACCGCAAAGCATCTGCCCAAATGGAACCCGATGAACGTCTGCTCCTACCACCTGCAAGAGGCCGGAGCCACACCCGAGCAAGAGCTGGCCTATGCATTGGCCACCGCGATTGCCGTGCTGGACGATCTGCGTGCGAAGGTTCCCGCCAATGAATTTCCCGCCATGGTCGGCCGCATCTCATTCTTCGTCAATGCAGGCATCAGATTCGTGACCGAATTGTGCAAAATGCGGGCCTTTACCGAATTGTGGGATGAAATCACCCTGAACCGATACGGTATCAGCGAAGAAAGATATCGCCGTTTTCGTTATGGCGTTCAGGTCAACTCCCTTGGCCTGACCGAGCAGCAACCCGAAAATAACGTCTATCGCATACTTCTCGAGATGCTGGCGGTGACGTTGTCGAAAAACGCGCGCGCCCGGGCCGTTCAATTGCCCGCTTGGAACGAGGCGCTGGGCCTGCCGCGGCCATGGGATCAGCAATGGTCGCTCAGAATGCAGCAGATCCTGGCTTATGAAACGGATCTGCTCGAATATGGCGATCTTTTCGACGGTAATCCGGTCATTGCAGCCAAGGTCGAGGCATTGAAAGCGGGGACTCGAGCCGAGCTTGATCTTCTTGACAGCATGGGCGGGGCGATTGCGGCAATAGATTACATGAAGGCGCGCTTGGTTGAATCCAATGCGACCCGAATTGCGAAAATCGAATCAAGCGATACGATCGTGGTCGGCGTCAATCGCTGGCAACATGCCGAGCCTTCTCCGTTAACCGCGGGCGAGGGGGGGATCATGACGGTGGATCCGGGCGTCGAGGCCGAACAGATCGCGCGCCTTGATGCATGGCGGGACCAGCGCAACGAGATGGCCGTGCGTCATGCGCTGGCCGAACTGCAAGAGGTCGCCCAAAAGGGGGCCAATATCATGCCCGCCTCGATCGCTGCGGCCAAGGCCGGCGCCACAACCGGCGAATGGGCCGGGGTCATGCGCAAGGTCCATGGCGAATACCGTGGTCCCACCGGTGTTGCGACCAGCCCCTCGAACCAGACCGAAGGGCTAGAGCCCATTCGCGAGGCCGTCGATGCCGTCAGCCGCCGCCTTGGCCGCAGGCTCAAATTCATTCTCGGCAAGCCGGGCTTGGACGGCCATTCGAATGGCGCGGAACAAATCGCCTTTCGCGCGCGCGATTGCGGCATGGATATTACCTATGACGGCATCCGCCTCACCCCTGAACAGATCGTGGCAAGCGTGCGCGACAATCGTGCAGATGTCGTCGGGCTTTCAATCCTGTCCGGCTCTCATCTGCCGCTTATCCAGGACACGATGGCGCGCCTTGGACAGGAAGGTCTCGGTCATATCCCGGTGGTGGTCGGCGGAATTATTCCCGAAGAAGACGCGGCAATCTTGCAGGATATGGGCGTGGCACGGGTCTATACGCCCAAGGATTTTGAGCTCAACCGCATCATGATGGATATCGTGACGCTCGTCGAACAGCGCATCGAGACCAACTAGCTTTTTGCGGGCACTCTCGTAGAGCCATCAAAATCTTCCATGCGGAAAATATCCCCGCCGGAGGCTTAGTCGCGCAGCAAAAGGCCAAGCGCGGTCACAGTGGCCAAAAGGCCCGGCACAACAACGATGCCGGGCAGGCCTTGGCCTAGAATGGCCTCCAGGCCAATGACCCATGCCGGTGTCAGATAGGTATAGGCCATGACCTTTGCCGAGGGCAGGCGCAAGGTTGCAAATTGCACCAGCACAAAGCTCACCCCTGTCGCAAAAATCGCTGTATAAAGCACCGTTGCCCATACGATGACCGGCAGATGCAGCCAATCGGTCGCGCCGATCGCACGCCATTCCCAGATCACCAGAACGATCAACCCGCCCAGCAGCGCCCCGAAACTAAAGACGACCGCACTTTCGCCACGGTTCAGCTTGCGAACCAAAGGGGTATAGAGGGCGTGAAAGGCGCAGCCCAGCAGATAGATCGCCTCGCCGCGACCCAGCTGAAGGCGCATGAGCTGATGTAGATCTCCGCGAAAAATGACCCAAAGCGCGCCACATCCGCCCAAAAGCAGCGCCGTCGCGATTTGAAAACTCATCTTTTGACGCAGCAACAACCAGGCGAAACCTGCTGACATGACGGGCGTCAGCGTAAAAACCGCCGCTGCCGAAACCGCATCAGCCGTTTTCAGCCCCTCGAACATCAAGACGAAATAGGCGGCGAAAATGGCGCCTAAAACGGGATAGCGCCAGGGCGCACGCCAGGCAAAGCGCGGAATCCCGCCAGGTCGCGCCGCAGCAAAGCCACCAATAACCCCCGCAGCAATAGCGAAACGAGCTGCGGTGATCGCCCCCGGATCGATCAGATTGGCCGAGCGCACACCAAAGGAAAACGAACCCGCAACCAGCAGCGAGAACAGCAACATGGCTGCATGCCCCTGAAGCGCCTCGCGGCTTGCGGGAAGAAATCGATTGGTCATGCTTGTCACCTTTGCAAAGCGGCGCGGATGCATGACAACAGGGCGCATCGCGGCTTGGCCGCATTTGGCGCAGGTGGCCTGCCATTGACCAGAGGCATTCTTGGGCCAACGACCCTAAAGCCACCTAACCCCAGACCTTGAACAACCTTTCGCCGATCTTTTCAGCGGCCTGGGCAAGGCAGGGAAAGCGAAGCGCTTCGCGGTCCACCACCATCCACATCGGGGCCTCCCATCCCTCAAGCGAGGTGGGAACCTCGACCAGATCAGAATAATGTAAAAGCGCAGAAGCAGGCAAAAAGCCCAGACACAGGCCAGAGTGCACAGCGATGCGATGGGCAATTTCGCAATCCGTGCGCAGGTAGTAATGGGCCTCGGGGATGGTGCTGCGCAGCCATTTCTCCCATGGGGCGCGATCGCGTTGCCGGTCATGGGCGATAAAGGCAAAGCGCTTCAAATCCCCTAGATCCGCAGGTTCGCCCATGCGATCCAGATAGGCTTGAGAGCCGAACAGGCCAAAACGCAACCTGCCAAGTGAACGTATCACCGCATTTTCTGCCTGAGGTTCTGGGCCGCCGCGTATATGAATGACTGGGGCGCCAGGGATGACGGGTGTCACATCCATATCTGCGTTATAATAGAGTGTGGATTGCATCTCACTATTCATGCCCCACAGCAGGGGAATGAGGTAATCAGCCACCATCGGGACCGATTTCACAATGATTTCACGGCAAGCGCCGCTGGGCAGCATCATCTCTGGGCCTGATCACTTCTGGCAGATGTCGGATCGTCGATATATGGTCGATATATGAATGGCACATGACCCGTGAACATCGGGTTAAGAGATGGCTTAGCGCGGGGCCCGGTGTCGCGATTTGGCTGCGTGATGGGTCCGCCAGACAAGGCGTCTTGACTTTTTCCACGGATTTGTCTTAGTCCTTACCGTAATTTCCCGGAAGGCTGTCCTTCCGGTCCCCGGTTGCCGGGGATCGCCCCCCGTCAGCGCGTTGCGCCCACGGGGGCGTCATTGCTTTGGGCTACAGGAGGGCTGCTGATGTTTGAAAACCTGTCCGATCGCCTTGGCGGCGTCTTTGACCGGCTGACCAAGCAGGGTGCGCTTTCCGAGGATGACGTCACCGCCGCGATGCGTGAAGTGCGCGTTGCGCTGCTTGAGGCTGACGTTTCGCTGCCGGTTGCGCGCAATTTCGTCAAGACCGTTACGGCCAAGGCTACGGGTGCGTCGGTTACCAAATCGGTGACCCCGGGCCAGCAGGTCGTGAAAATCGTCCATGACGAGCTGATCAAGGTCTTGCAGGGCGAGGGCGAACCCGATGCTTTGCGCATCGATAACCCGCCAGCCCCGATCCTTATGGTCGGTCTGCAAGGTTCGGGTAAGACGACGACCACCGCGAAACTCGCAAAGCGTCTTAAGGACCGCGAGAAAAAGCGCGTGCTTCTGGCGTCGCTCGACACGAACCGCCCAGCTGCAATGGAGCAGTTGGCCATTCTTGGCACGCAGATCGGCGTCGATACGCTTCCGATCATTGCCGGCGAGAATGCCGTTCAGATCGCCAAACGCGCCAAACAGCAGGCGACGCTTGGCGGCTATGATATTTACATTCTCGATACCGCAGGCCGCCTGCATATCGACGAAGTCCTGATGGACGAAGTGCAAGCCGTGCGCGATGTCGCCAACCCGCGCGAGACGCTGTTGGTGGTCGACGGCTTGACCGGCCAGGATGCAGTCAACGTCGCCACCGAATTCGACGGCAAAGTCGGAATTACCGGGGTTGTTCTGACCCGGATGGACGGTGATGGCCGTGGCGGTGCGGCGCTGTCGATGCGCGCGGTTACCGGCAAGCCGATCCGCTTTGTCGGTCTGGGCGAAAAGCTGGATGCGATCGAAACCTTTGATGCTCATCGCGTTGCGGGCCGCATTCTGGGGATGGGCGATATTGTCGCCTTGGTCGAGAAGGCCCAAGAGGTTCTTGAGGTCGAGCAGGCCGAGCGCATGATGAAGCGCTTCCAGAAGGGGTTGTTCAATATGAACGACCTTCGCAACCAGCTGGAACAGATGATGAAGATGGGCGGCATGCAGTCCATCATGGGCATGATGCCGGGCATGGGCAAAATGGCCAAGCAGGCCGAGGCGGCAGGCTTTGACGATAAGGCCATCCGCCAGCAGATCGCCCTGATCAACTCGATGACCAAGAAAGAGCGTGCCAATCCTGACATGCTGCAAGCGAGCCGCAAAAAGCGGATCGCCGCAGGTGCGGGTATGGAGGTATCCGAGCTGAACAAGCTTCTGAAGATGCAGAAGCAAATGGCTGATACCATGAAGAAACTTGGAAAGATGGGCAAAGGCGGGATGCTGAAGCAGGCCATGCGCGCTATGGCGGGCAAGGGCGGCGGTTTGCCCGATATGGCCAATGTCGATCCCGAGAAAATGGCCGAGGCCACCAAGATGCTGCAAGACCCCAAAGGGTTGGGCGGTCAGCTTGGCGGCATGGGCTTGCCAAGCGGTCTTTCGGGCCTCTTTGGCAAGAAGAAGTAACGCATGGCCGATTTGCGCGTCACTGTTCCGGTGCTGGAAACCGAAAGGCTGCTTTTGCGCGAGCCGCGCCTGAGCGATCTTGACGCCATCACGGCTTTCGGCGCCTCAGAGCGGTCGCGCTTTGTCGGCGGCCCGATGGATGATGTCGGCTCGTGGAACGCCTTGATGATCCTGATGGGGCATTGGGTGGCGCGCGGATTTGGCTGGTGGATGCTTGAGGAAAAGGCAACCGGAGCGGTCGCGGGGCGGGTCGGTGTCGGACACCATATCGATTGGCCCGAACCCGAGCTTGGCTGGCATCTTTACGAGGGCTTCGAGGGGCGCGGTCTGGCGCTTGAGGCAGCCATTGCCGCGCGCAGCCATGCCCAGAACCAGATGGGTCTGGGTCCGTTGATCTCGCTGATCCATCCCGACAACCACGGCTCTCGTCGTCTGGCTGAACGTCTGGGTGCTGTGATCGAGCGCGAGGATTTCCTTCTGCGCTCTGAGCCCTGCATGATTTATCGTCACCCCAAGGACATCGCATGACCGACGCCGTCTCACGTGCCGCTGAATTGCTGAAAGAGCATCGCAACTCCATCGATCGTTTGGATGCGATTTTGGTTTACACGCTGGCCGAACGGTTCAAGCACACTCAATCTGTCGGCCGCCTTAAGGCCGAACACGATCTTCCGCCGTCCGATCCCGCCCGTGAGGCGAGCCAGATCGAGCGGTTGGAACGCCTCGCGCGCGAGGCCGACCTCGACCCGGAATTCGCGCGCAAATTCCTGAACTTCGTGATCTCGGAAGTCATCCGGCATCACGTTCAACACCAGAAGTAAGGCGGCACGGGTTCGCATCGAACCTCCGCCAAACCCGCCATTTTACAAGGAGAACTCCAATGGCAATGAAGATCCGTCTGGCCCGTGGTGGCTCGAAAAAGCGCCCGCACTATGCAATCGTCGCGACCGATTCGCGCATGCCGCGTGACGGCCGCTTCCTCGAGAAGCTGGGCACCTACAACCCGCTGCTGGCAAAAGACAGCGAAGAGCGCGTGAAGATGGACATCGAGCGCGTTCAGTACTGGCTGAGCAAAGGCGCGCAGCCGACCGACCGCGTTGCACGCTTCCTGGAAGTGGCAGGCGTCAAAGCGAAAACCGAGCGTTCGAACCTGAAAAAAGGCGAGCCGGGCAAAGCTGCTAAAGAGCGCGCAGAAAAGCGTGCAGCACGTGAAGCAGCTGCCAACGCTCCGGCCGAAGAAGCGGCTTCGGAATAATCATGTCAGAGCGGGTATGTGTAGGCGCGATTGCCGGCGCCTTTGGCGTGCAAGGAGAGGTGCGGCTGAAAAGCTTTTGCACCATCCCCGAGGATATCGCGACCTATGGCCCGCTTTGGACGGAAAATGGCGGACAGAGTTTCTCTGTCCGCCTGACCCGCCCGGTGACTGGCGGGCTAGGAGCCCGGATCGTGGGGGTTGAGACCCGCGAGGATGCCGAGGCTTTGAAAGGGGTGACGCTTTGGGTCGATCGGACCGCTTTGCCGTCGCTGCCTGATGATGAATTTTACCATGCCGATCTGATCGGCCTTGAGGTCTATGATGGCAGCGGCGTCCTTTTGGGGCGGGTGCGGGCGATCTATGACCATGGCGCAGGCGATATCCTAGAGATCGCCGGACCTCATCCGATGATGTTGCCGTTCACGCGGGCCTTTGTGCCCACCGTCGATCTGGCCGCAGGCCGCATGATTGCGGACCCGCCTGAATCCGAGGACGAATAGATGCGGCGTTGCCTGACCGCGGCAGGAATTCTGCTGATGCTTCTGGGGCCGCTGCTTCAGGGGCTTTCGGGGGCAAGTGATCCTTATGCATATGTTTTCGCCCCGGTCATGCTGGCGGGTGCGATTCCGCGCATTGCTTTGCGTGGATTTCAACCAGACCCGATCCGCATGGGAATCGGCGTGCTGATTGCGGGTGGATTGTCGATGGGGCTGTGGTGGCTGGGCAAAGAGCTTGTCGGCGCGCAGCCTTGGAGTGTCGCGCCCTGGGTGCCGCTTGGGGCGGTGATCCTGGGCGTTTTGATGACTGTGGCGGGCAGCTTGCTGCGCCATCCAGATAAGTTGTGATCCGCTGATATGTCCGAGCCGACCCCGAAATCCCACGGCCGCATGAGCGTGCGCCTATCGTCCAAGCCGCGCGACCTGATGGCCGAGCGCGAGGTCGAGGGTGCATGGACCGCCCAGATCATCACCTTGTTCCCCGAAGCCTTTCCCGGAATTCTGGGAATGTCGCTGACAGGGCGCGCGCTAAGCGAGGGGCTGTGGAACCTGCGCACCATTCCCTTGCGTGAGTTTGGCGAAGGGCGCCATCGCAACGTCGATGACACCCCTGCCGGTGGTGGGGCTGGGATGGTGATCCGCGCCGATGTCATGGCGCGTGCGCTGGACGCTGCGCGTGCCGATGCGCAAGGGAATGCCCTGCCGGTGGTCTATATGTCACCGCGTGGCAAGCCGCTGACGCAGGCGCGTGCGCGCGCCTTGGCGCAGGGGCCGGGCATCACGCTGATCTGCGGGCGTTTTGAGGGCGTCGACGAGCGTGTCCTTGAAGCTTATGGCATCGAAGAGATCAGTATTGGCGATTATGTCCTGACCGGCGGAGAACTTGCTGCTCAGGTCTTGATCGACGCGACGGTTCGACTTATACCGCGCGTGCTGGGGAATCAGGAATCGCTGGCCGAGGAATCCTTTTCCGACGGTCTTCTTGAACATCCTCAGTATACGAAGCCCGCCCAATGGGAAGGCCGCGCGATCCCCGAAGTTCTTCTATCGGGAAATCACGCGGCTATTGCCAATTGGCGGAGCGAAGAAGCCGCAAGGCTGACAAAGGAACGCCGCCCCGACCTGTGGCGGGCATATCAGGACCGCAAGGCTGATATGGACCCGACAAAGGACCGACAGCTCTCGGGCGCATCAGACCAATCGCGGGGCTACCGCGAGAACAAAGAGGATTGATTGCGATGAACCTGATCGCCCAACTCGAAGCCGAGCAGATCTCTGCGCTCGGCAAAGAAATTCCCGACTTTAAAGCCGGCGACACTGTTCGCATCGGTTATAAAGTGACCGAAGGCTCGCGCTCGCGCGTTCAGATGTACGAAGGCGTTTGCATCTCGCGCAAAGGCGGCGGCATCGGCGCTTCGTTCACCGTGCGCAAGATCTCGTTCGGTGAAGGCGTGGAACGTGTGTTCCCGCTCTATTCGACCAACGTCGACTCGATCACCGTTGTACGTCGTGGCCGCGTGCGTCGCGCCAAGCTGTACTACCTGCGTGATCGTCGCGGTAAGTCGGCCCGTATCGCTGAAATCAGCAACTACAAGCCCAAAGCTGCAGCTAAGGCCTGAGGAATCGCGTTATGAAAAATGAAATTCACCCCGCATACCACACGATCAACGTCAAAATGACGGATGGTACCGTGTTCCAGACCCGCACCACCTGGGGCAAAGAAGGCGACACCATGTCGCTGGACATCGACCCGACTTCGCACCCGGCATGGACCGGTGGCTCGTCGCGCCTGATGGATACCGGCGGTCGCGTCTCGAAGTTCAAAAACAAATACGCTGGCCTTGGCTTCTAAGTCTAAGCTCAGTTGCATTTGGAAACGCCGCCCCAAGGGGCGGCGTTTTTCATTTCGGGGTCTTGCTGTTGGGGGCGATGGTTCACGATGGGCACAAGGCAGGCTTCAACTGCGGGAAGGGGCGCCGATTTGGCGCCCCTTCCACTTGCGCCCTTGGGCCTGTTCAGGTCGGGCGGCCCGTAACTTCGCCGCGCCCCGAGTCGATTACGACGCGACCATCCCGCAATTGCCGCAGGATCGGCCCCTGAACGCTTTGATGACGCGAGAGGGCAATGGTGGCGTAAAGCGAGCGGCTGCGGTCATGCTCGGCCATAGCCAGTCCCAGTTGAGCCCCCCCAAGGCCAAGGCTGAGGGCGCGATCGGCAAGGGCGGAAAGCTGATGTCGCAAGGTCATGGCGTGCTCCTGTCTGAGAGGGTTGGGCACTGCTGCCCATATATCTATATTACGACAGAGATTGTCGTGTATTGCAAGAATAAAATCGATCTAACAGGTCGTGATAAAACCTGACGTATTCTCCGTGACTTGCGGCAATCCTTGCTGGGTAATTCAGGTGCATATTCGCGCCGATCTGGGCACCAACACTGGCATTCGCGGCTTTTCTTCCGGCGGGTCAAACCCTATGGTCCGTCAAAGAACTGGCCGCAGCAGGAGGATTCGTGGCGCATATTATCGTCGTCGGGAATGAAAAGGGCGGCTCGGGAAAATCGACGACATCGATGCATGTGGCGACAGCCTTGTCCCGCATGGGCCATCGCGTTGGCGCGCTTGATCTGGATGTCCGTCAGCGCAGCTTTGGCCGCTATTTGGAAAACCGCACTGCCTTCATGGCGCGTGAGGGGGTCGAGCTGCCGACACCCAGCTATATGCGGCTGGAATTTGATCCCAATGCGGATGCCGATCCGATTTCGCAGGCGGTGACCGAGTTAGAGCCAAATTGCGATTTTATTTTGCTTGATTGCCCGGGCTCGCATACGCGGCTGTCGCAGATCGCCCATACTTTGGCAGATACTTTGATCACGCCGATGAACGACAGTTTCATCGATTTCGATCTTTTGGCGCGTCTGTCACCCGAGGGTAAGGTTCTGGGGCCTTCGATCTATGCCGAGATGGTGTGGACCGCGCGCCAGATGCGCGGACAGGCGGGGGCAGGGCCGATCGACTGGCTGGTTCTGCGCAACCGTCTGGGCACCCAGCAGATGCACAACAAACGCAAGGTTGGCGGGGCGCTGGACACCTTGTCCAAACGCATCGGTTTTCGCGTGGCCCCCGGGTTTTCCGAGCGCGTTATTTTCCGCGAGCTTTTCCCGCGCGGGCTGACGCTTTTGGATCTCAAAGACATCGGAACCGAGCAGCTGAGCATGTCCAATATCGCCGCTCGCCAAGAGTTGCGCGATCTTATCTCTGAGTTGCAATTGCCCGGCGTGACGGTTTCGTTCTAATCTCTCGGATCAAAGTTCCGGCGCAAAATGTCGGAACATCCGACCCTTAAACAGGTTAAGGGTTGCGGGATTGACGAGGACCATGATGCGCAGAGTTACCCCTTGCTTGGGTCGGGCCATGAATGTTGCTTTGGTCCTGACGGCCAGCGCTGGGGTGATGTTCGCGCCATCGTTTTCCGTTCAGGCCGAAGCCGCGCAACAAGAGGCGGCCCCGCCCACGGCGACTTTGCCGGTGGTCAGTGTGGCACCTGCTCAGCTGACACGCATGGTGACGCGAGTACCGGTTTCAGGCTCGTTGGTCGCGCGTCAAGAGGTGATGATTTATCCCAACGTGACGGGTTATGCGATTACCCAGATCATGGCCGAAGTCGGCGACGAGGTCAGCGCCGGCCAAGAGCTTGCTCGTTTGCAAGACCGTACCCTTCAGGCGCAGCTTGCGCAGGCCGATGCCGATTATCAGCGCGCCGAAGCCGGGGTGAAACAGGCGCAAAGCCAGATCCTAAGCGCCGATGCCGCCTTGACCGAGGCCCGCTCGACGCTGGAGCGCGCCCGCAAGCTGCGCCAGTCCGGCAGCGGTTCGCAGGCGACATTGGATCAAGCCGTGGCGGCCGAGGCAGCAGCCAGCGCCAGCTCGGCCTCGGCGCATGATGGCCTGAGCGTTGCCCAAGCGGCGCTGGCCCTGGCAGATGCCTCGCGCGATATTGCCCGGTTGAACCTGGACTATACCCGCATCCTTTCGCCGGTTGCGGGCAAGGTCGTGGCGCGCAATGCCGAATTGGGCGCGCTATCGGGTAGTGCTGCCGCGCCTCTTTTCACGGTGATCGCAGGGGGCGAGATCGAACTGGCAGCCGATATCGTCGAAACCGCCATTCCGGCTTTGCAGGTTGGCGCGCCGGTGGCGGTCACGATCTCGGGGCTGGGAGAGGTTCAGGGCAGGGTGCGTCTTACCCCTGCCGCTGTTGACCCCGAGACGCGGCTGGGCCTTGTCCGTATCGCGCTGGATGAGGATGCCAAGCTCAGGATCGGCCTGTTCGCTTCGGGTTGGATCATCTTGCAAGACCATGAAGCGCTGAGTGTTCCGGCCACGGCCGTGGTTGCCGATGAAACTGGCGATCACGTACAGGTCGTCAAGGACGGCCAAGTTGAAACCCGTTTGGTCAAGGCAGGTGTAATCTGGCAGGGACGTCGAGAAATCCTGCAAGGTCTTGAACCGAATGAAAACGTCATCGCCCGGGCGGGGGCTTTTTTCCGCAGCGGTGACCGAATTACGCCGGTGGCCTTGTCAGAACCCGACGTGGGATCACCGCCTATGAAGGATGCGGCACCCGACAAGGCGAAGGCCGACGCTGCGGGCCCGAACCCTGCGGTTACGCCCGCGCCCGTGGATGCCCCCCAGCCCGCCCCCGATGATATGCCCGCATCGGATCGCGCCCCCCTTTCCGTCACTTCGGAGCCTGCCCGATGAATATGTCGACCTGGTCGATACGGCATCCGGTTCCGCCGATTGCGGTCTTTGTGGTTCTGGTGCTGATCGGACTTTTCAGCTTTCGCCAGATTCCCGTCACGGCGATGCCCAATATCGATTTGCCGCTGGTTTCGGTGACGGTTTCTCAGCCCGGCGCTGCCCCATCCGAGCTGATCCGGCAGGTGATCCAACCGATTGAAGATTCGATCGCCAGCGTAAACGGGGTGCGCCACATTACATCGACCGCCAGCGATAGCTCTGCCAGCATCATGGTCGAGTTCGAGCTGGAAACCGACACCGACCGCGCCGTCAACGATATCAAGGATGCCGTCGCCAAGGTCCGCTCGGATCTGCCCGATTCCATCATCGAGCCTTTGGTCAAACGGATCGATATCGAGGGCATGCCGATCCTGACCTATGCGGTCGGCGATCCCACCCAAACCATCGAAGAGCTGTCGGATTTCGTCGATGACGTGATTGGGCGTCAGCTGTCGACCGTCAAGGACGTGGCCAGCACGTCGCGCATCGGTGGGGCAGATCGGCAGATCAATGTCGAGCTGGATGCCCAGAAAGTTCAGGCCATGGGGCTGACCGCAGCCGAGGTCTCTAACCAGCTGCGCGCGCGAAACATCGACCTTGGGGGTGGGCGCGGCGATCTGTCGGCCACCGAATATTCGATCCGCGCCCTTGGAGCGGCAGATAGCGTGGCGCGGCTGGCGGCAACCCCGGTCTCACTGCCCTCGGGCAAGACAGTACGGCTGGATCAGCTGGGAGAGGTCAGTGATGGCGGTAGCGAAGAGCGCGGGTTTGCCTTGCTTGACGGCAAGCCGGTTGTGGCTTTCGGGGTCTACCGCGCCAGCGGGAAATCTGACCTGACCGCCGGAGACGGCGCCAAAGCGCGGCTTGCGCAGATCGCCAAATCCTATCCGAACCTGACCTTTTCGCTGATTGACGATGCGACCACGCATACGCTGAACAGCTATCATTCGGCCATGGATACCCTTTATGAGGGTGCGGTCCTGGCCGTAATCGTGGTGCTGCTCTTTTTGCGCAACTGGCGTGCAACCTTGATTGCAGCGGTCGCATTGCCCCTGTCGATCATTCCCACCTTTTTCGTGATGAGCTGGCTTGGCTTCACGCTGAACGGTGTCAGCCTGCTTGCGATCACCCTGGTGACAGGGATTCTGGTCGATGACGCCATCGTCGAAATCGAAAACATCGACCGCCATATTCACATGGGCGTTCCCCCTTACGAAGCCAGCGTCGAGGCAGCCAATGAAATCGGCCTGACCGTGATCGCCATCAGCTTTTCCATCGTCGCGGTTTTCGCGCCTGTTGGATTCATGGGCGGGATTCCGGGGCAATATTTCAAGCAATTTGGCCTGACAGTCGCAGTCTCGGTCCTGTTTTCACTGCTGGTGGCGCGGATCATCACGCCGATGCTGGGCGCCTATCTGATGCGCGGCACCTCGCATGTCGAGCCCAAGCAAGACGGCTTTTTCCTGCGTCATCTGATGTCGGTCCTTGGTTGGACGCTGCGCCATCGCGGCCTGACGATGCTGATGGGCCTGGCCGTTTTCGCAGGCTCGATCTATTCGGCGACGCTGCTTCCCACGGAATTCATTCCGGCCTCGGATGTGGGGCGCAGCCAGATCCGTGTGGAACTGCCCCCCGGTGCGACCATCAAGGAATCCGAGGATGCGACGCGGATGATCAGCCAGCGCATTCTGAACACCCCCGAAGTGCGCTCGGTTTTCGTGATCGGCGGGGACGGGGATGTCAACGAATCCCGGCTGATGGTCAATTACGGCAAGAAAGAGGACCGCAGCCGCACCAGCTTTGAAATTGAGGATGGGCTGAAGGCCGAGCTGGCCGATATTGCCGATATGCGCATCAACTTTCAAAACGAGCAGGGCCAGAACGATTTCAACATCACCGTTTTGGGACATACGCAGCAATCTGCGGCCGAGGCTTCAGAGATGTTGGTGAATGCGATGCGCAGCCTGCCCAGCCTCGAGGGGGTGACCTCGTCGGCAAGCATGTTGAGGCCGGAGTTGCAAATCCATCCCAAGCCCGAAATTGCAGCCCAACTTGGCGTCAGCGCAACCGCACTTGCCACGACTTTGCGCATTGCGACCCTTGGCGACAGCGAGGCCAATCTGGCCAAATACAACGCCGGCGATAAGCAGATCCCGATCGTGGTTCGCTTGGACAAAGCGACGCGCACCGATCTTGACCGGCTACAAACTCTGCGCCTGCCCGGATCAAAGGGGCCGGTGCCCCTTTTGGCGGTGGCGGATCTGCACTACGGCGCGGGCGCCTCGCAGATCGGACGTTATGACCGGCAGTTCAGTACCACCGTTTCGGCCAATCTGGTCGAGGGGCAGCTGCTGGGGCCTGTCAATGCCGAGGTCCTGCGCCTGCAAGCCGCCCTAGAACTGCCTGCGGGAACCGAAATCAAACCAGCTGGCGACGCCGAAATCATGGCCGAGGTCTTTTCCTCTTTTGCCATTGCCATGGGGTCGGGGGTCTTGCTGGTCTATGTGGTTCTGGTCCTGCTTTTCCACAACTTCATCACCCCTGTCAGCATTGTCATGTCGCTTCCGCTGGCCATTGGCGGGGCGATCCTTGCGCTTTATCTGACGGGCAATTCGATCTCGATGTCCGTGGTCATCGGCTTTTTGATGCTGATGGGGATCGTGACCAAGAATGCGATCATGCTGGTCGAATTTGCCCTGACATCGATGCAGGCAGGTGTCGCCAAAAGCGAGGCGATCCTAGATGCCGTGCACAAACGCGCGCGTCCGATCATCATGACCACGATCGCCATGACTGCGGGTATGATCCCCTCGGCGATGGCCACCAGCGAGGGCAGCGAGTTTTCCAGCCCCATGGCGATTGCGGTGATCGGGGGGCTGCTGCTGTCGACACTTCTGTCGATGCTTTTCGTGCCGTCGCTTTTTTCGCTGATCCACGGCCTTCAAACCCGCATTGGCGGCGTGTTGGGGCGTTGGATCGGCATCAACCAGCCGCGCGATGCCACGGCGGAATAGGAATGAACGATGTTAAAGGTCATTGCCGAGGATTTTATCAAACCCGAGGCCATCGATTTGGTTTTGCCGCTATATCGAGAGCTGGTCGCCCTGACCCAGGCCGAGCCTTTATGCATCGCCTATGATCTGTTCATAGATGACAAGGACCCCGGCCATTTCATCTTTATCGAAGAATGGCCAGATCAGGCTGCGTTGGACCTGCATTGCGCAAGTGAGCATTTCACGCGGCTTGTTCCGCAAATCAACGCCCATCAACGCGCCCCGTGCCGCTTTACCTTGATGGGTACCCAGCTTCTGCCCAGCTAAAAAAGCGGAAACATGACCAATGAAAAAGGGGCCGCGAGGGCCCCTTTTTTGTCGGTTTCAGCCGGATCTTAGGCCAGCATTGCCACCGGGTTTTCCAGGTTCTTGACGATCGCATCCAAAAGCTGCGCGCCCAAAGCCCCGTCGATGACACGGTGATCAACCGAAAGCGTCATCGACATGACGTTGCGGATGACGATCTCGCCATTTTCGACAACCGGGGTCTGGATGCCAGCCCCAACCGCCAGAATGGCGCCATGGGGCGGGTTGATGACCGCGTCAAAGTTCTCGATCCCGAACATGCCCAGGTTCGAAATGGCAAAGCTGCCGCCCTGATATTCATGGGGCGCAAGCTTCTTGGTTTTGGCGCGGTTGGCCAGATCCTTCATCTCGGCAGATAGGGCAGACAGCGATTTTTGCTGCGCATCCTTCAGCACCGGGGTGAACAGACCGCCTTCGATGGCAACGGCAACCGCAACATCGGAAGGCTTCAGCTTGACGATCCGATCACCTGCCCAGATCGCATTCGCATCCGGAACCTGCTGCAATGCATTGGCGCAGGCTTTGATGATGAAATCGTTGACCGACAGCTTCACGCCGCGATCTTCCAGCTGCTTGTTCAGCGTTGCGCGGAACTTCATCAGCTCATCAAGCTTGGCCGATTTGCGCAGATAGAAGTGCGGAATGGTCTGCTTGGCCTCGGTCAGGCGGGCCGCAATCGTGCGACGCATGCCGTCCAGCGGAACCTCGGTGGTCTCGCGGTCGGCATACATCTTCAGGATCGTGGCCGCCGAAGGTCCAGCCGCAGCTGCAACTGGGGTCGCCGCAGGGGCAGGGGCCGCCGAGGTGGCGGATGCCGCTGCTGCCGCAGGTTTGGCCGCGCCGGGTTTGGCGTCTTGGACATCGGCCAAGACAATGCGACCATGAGGGCCAGAGCCCGCAACTGCAGCCAGATCGATACCTTTTTCCTTGGCGATACGACGCGCCAAGGGCGAGGCAAAGACACGGCCTGCCTTGTCAGCAGCCGATGATGCGGCAGGGGCAGCTGCCACCGGGGCAGAAGCTGCAGGTGCCGCCGCAGCCGGTGCGGTCGCCGCAGGCGCAGCAGCCGCAGGGGCTGCCGCTTTGCCAATGTCAGCCGCGCTTTCGCCATCCTCAAGCAGGACCGCGATCGCGACGTTGACTTTGACCCCCGAGGTTCCCTCGGCAACAAGGATCTTGCCGATGACGCCTTCGTCGACGGCTTCGAATTCCATCGTTGCCTTATCGGTTTCGATCTCGGCCAGAATATCGCCAGATTTGACGGTATCGCCTTCTTTGACCAGCCATTTCGCCAGCGTGCCTTCCTCCATCGTCGGAGACAGCGCGGGCATCAGAATTTCTGTAGGCATCTCGCTATTCCCTTAACGGTAGGTGACTTTCTTGGCGGCTTCCACGATTTCCGGAACGGTAATCAAGGCGTGCTTTTCGAGGTTGGCCGCATAGGGCATGGGCACGTCTTTGCCGGTGCAGTTGATCACCGGAGCATCCAGATAATCAAAGGCGTTTTCCATGATATAGGCCGACAGGTGGTTGCCGATCGAACCCACAGGGAAACCTTCTTCGACGGTGATGCAGCGGTTGGTCCGCTTGACCGATTCCAGAACGGTTGCGTAATCGATCGGGCGCAGGGTGCGCAGATCGATGACCTCGGCCTCGATGCCGTCTTCTGCCAGCTTCTCTGCCGCGTCCAAAGCATGGGCAACGCCGATGCTGAAGGTCACGATGGTCAGATCACGGCCCGGACGCACGATTTTCGCTTTTCCGAAAGGAATGGTGAAATCAGGCAGATCCGGCACTTCGAACGAGCGGCCGTAAAGGATCTCGTTTTCAAGGAAGATGACGGGGTTGTTGTCGCGGATTGCGGTTTTCAGCAGACCTTTGGCATCGGCTGCCGAATAGGGCATCACGACCTTCAGACCCGGAATGGCGGCATACCATGCGGCAT
>NZ_DALZMB010000026.1:0-40840 GCF_032007265.1 Paracoccus sp. (in: a-proteobacteria)
TGCCCGACGCGGTGATCTGCCTTGATGCGCGGGCAGAGGTGCTGGGAAATCTGGCGAAGGCCAAGCTGCAGGAAATTGCGAAAGGAGCGGGGCTGGATCAGCTGTCCGGTGTGCTGGGGCGGGCCGGCGCTTTCGACTAAAGATGGGCCGCGACTGCGGCCCATCTTCAACATCTTTTACATGACTAAAGGTTTATCGTGTTGCACATGGCGAACAGCAAGCTTCCGAGCTTGTCGGCCGGACAACAGCTGGCGCGCAGGGGCGGTTGTGTAATCGCGGTCTTCAAGCTCTGGGAAAAGCTTGAAAATCTCGGCACGAGCAGCGGGGCCAACGAGCTTGAGAGCCTCTGGACCGGTATACAGTGACTCGGTTTCGGCGCCGTTGGAAAGAACGACCTCGTGATTTTCGAACAAAATGTGGAAGTATTCCACCTCGTTAAGATCTTTCGCGATATCGATGCCCTGGACCTGCAGTAGCTGCTTCGCGGCTACGAGCACCTCGTCAGTTGCAAAGAGCTTTTGAGCAATCTGGGAGCGAACCAAGATGCGGTGTTGCGGGGAAACCAGCAGGTCAGAAGTGGGGGTGTTGTTACCGAGCGCTCCAGCCTGAATACGAATCGGCAGCAGGTCTGGGCATGCAGCAAGCGACTGCGTGGAAATGTGTCGGCGACCAATCCATCTAACTTCCTGCAGACCGCGATCTTTTGTCCATACGTGCTGGCCAACCGCGATTGCTTCAACTGGGACGGCACCACTTGAGGTTTCGATCAGGGTTCCCGTCACAAAACAAGGCGCACCCTGGATATTGTTCGCGCGGATGCTCAACGTACCGACCGACTGACCATCTGCATTGAGGACTTCGTATGAGAAATCCTTGTAGGAAGGGTTCTCTGTACTGCTATCCTCGTTAATGTTTACGATCTTGAGGGTCCAGCCCTCGGGGATGTTAATGATCGTGCTGTCGTATTCGCCGTCGCTAGGCTGTGAGTCAACCGTAATTGTTCCACTAAAGTTGGGCCCAATATTTACCGTGACACGATCATCCGAGCCGTTATTGCCCACGTTCTCGTAAAATGATCCAAAGACGTTTGCATCTATCGTTTTGTCAACCATCGTAGCTCTTTCAATTAGTCAGACAGATGGGGGAGGACTAATATAGACATTATCAATATGCAAGATATGTCCGTTGATTTGTATGGATTTTCAGGGAACGGGATTTGAAGAAGCTTCGCTGTGACTTCTTTGACGCGGCGGTACCTCGATGCGCGCTAACTTCGACAAAGATCCTCTCGGTGCATCGGCCGTCGCAGCGGAAGCCAATACCGCACCTGGTCACGCTCGTAGGTTAGGGAACCTGAAGCGCGGCTTCTATGGCGGGTGTGTCGGAAATGTGAAGGCGGATTTGGCTGACCGGCTTACGCAGACAGCAGACACAAGCCGGTCAGTTGAAACGCGTTTCTTAGGCGTAGTCCACTGCCGACTCGTTACCACGGCACTGAATAAAACAACTAGATCGTTACAACTACGACTAAGGTATAACCCGCATATCTAGCGCTGAGGAAGCTGCCTAAATGGATAGACAAATGGAAGGTTTGTTGAGCTATTTATTGCGCAAATTGACACATATCTAGCCGTCGGAATCAGGTGAACCACCTCTGGTTGTACCCTGTGCCACCCGCCCATAGGCAAAGTCGATATGCTCTTCGACCTTGTCCCAAGCGTCTTGGATGTTCGGCGTGCCCTCGGCCGCAATGACGCGGCGAAGGGCGTTGATCTCGGCCAGCATCTTCGGCACGCGCCGGTTGCCGTAGCGGGCTGGCGCGGTCATTCTGTCGCGTCCAGGAACTCAGCGATCGCGGCCCGGATGCCTTCCCATTTCGTGGCAGCGGCCTCGCCGAAATCGCGGGCAACATCATCGCGGGTCATTGGCGTGTGTTCTCCATTTATGAACAGTCCCATGATCCGTGAATAGTGCGGCTGCGTGGCTTCCCTGATAGCGATCTGGATCTTGGCGTTGCGGAACATGGTCCGGTATGGTTCAGCAATCTCGCTCACCGCTCTCCCTCCCGCGCAGCCAGCATTGCCGAGAATGTTGCGGCGGTCGCGTCCATGCCGAACCCGCATTCAGGGCAGTCCTCGAAAGCGTGCTCTGGCTCCACGCGACCGGCCTCGGTATCCAATGCCTCATACTCGATCAGGACGCCGCTGCCGCACATGCCGCAGGTGACCAGCAGCGCCGCGACCTCGACGGTGCTGATTGGCTCAAGGTGATGCTCGTCCGTCACCGCTCTCCCTCCCCAGCAAGGGCGCGCAGGGCGGTAAAGGCCTCGTCACGCAAGATGTATTTCGGGCCGAACATATTAGTTCTGAGTGTTGGAACCCCTGAAATAGCCCCAATCGCAGCCTCGACGCTCACCGTGCCCGCGCTGGACGGGGTGGCGTAAAGGGGCTGCGAAGTCACTGCGTAACTGGCTCCGAAATCCTTACCGGGAACCCCGAAAGGGTGATCTGGATCAAGCGTCACTGACACCATTTCACCGCATCCCGGCTCATAGTGCATGGTGTGAATCCACGCCACAGGCTGCGGCTCCGGGGCTGTCTGTATGCGCTCGCCGCGCTGGTGCAGCATCATGGAGATATTGCCAACGTCCAGTGGATCGCCTTTCTCGACATGCTCGCGCAGTAATCGTGTCAGGATATTCGCATCGCATTCCGGCCCATCCCAGCCGCTGCGTCCTTCGGCGCGCTTTTTCCGCAGCTTGGTTTTCATGGCCGCTGCGAACCGATCAACAGCCTCGTCGTCGGGGTTTTTCGGCTCGGGGTGTGGCTGGATCGCGGCGAGGATTCTAGCCTCTACTGCGAGAGCGATTGCCTCGACGTGCTCAAGGTCCAGTTCATCGCACCGGCCCTCAGCAGCGTCACGTATGGCGATCAGAGTTTCAGGGCAAATGGTCCAAGTTGAGTTTTCTGGGCTGGGGCGATCCAGCGCCTTGATCGTGCCGCTTACCCGTGCGGCGTCGGTTGGGGTGGTGGTCATTGGCGGAGTTCCTTGGCGATTATAGCAGCAAGCGCAGCTTTTTGTTTATGTTCTGGGGCTATGAAATCTGAGTGGACGACGTTTGCGAGCATCCCCGCTTCCACGGCCTCTTGAATGATACCTGCCGCCTCCAACCAGCTATCGGTATAAGCGGTAGAGGCGAGCCTCTGGTGTAACTCTCCTGCCCACAGATCAATTTGGATGCTCATTCGCCCGCCCCCTTGCGCTGGTCGATGCGGGCGAGGATGGCGATGTCCGGTCGCTCACATTGTGGATTCATCCACCAATTCGCGGCCACCTCCGCACAGGCCCGCGTCTCTGCGGCGGCAGCCCGACGGATGATCTCGGCAAGGGCGGTGGTGCCGGGTTCGGTGGCGAGGGCGCGGATGGCATCGCAAATGCGCTCGGTATCACCCACAAGCATGTGCCCCGGAACTGATGACCGGACTTGCCAGACAGCGCTCTCATACGCCGCCACGGCCTCTGCCCGCGCTTGGGTAAGCTCTGCGGTCAGGCGGGCGATGGTGGCCGCGTCACCCCATGGGCTTTTCGGTTCGTCGCCATGGTAAAAATAGCCTTCGCCATCACAGCACGGGCAACGGGTCATATCGTCGTCAAAGCCGTCCACCATCACACGTCCCCCTTGAGTTTCGCTCGGGCAACTATGAGCGGGTGATGCTCTGACGGGGTTGTCATTCCGTTGGATCCGGTCGGTCGCGCCCAATCTCCGATTGCCGCGATGAGTTCATCCCGCTCGGCCTCTGCCTTCTCGGCGCGGGCGTTGGCTTTGGCGAGCATGACGGCAAGGTCTTCAGAGGCCTGAAACGACTGTTCAAGCATAGCACTTTCCTCGGCTACCTCACCCCGCAGCCGCTCGATCTCGGCTTGCTGCGCGGTCATGGCGGTGGCGGCTTCGGTGAACAACGTGCCCGGATCATGGCCACGATCCGCCTTGATCAGCGCTGCAACCATCCCCTCGACCTCGGCAGGCGCGGGGGCGGACCCATAGCACGCATAACAGCAGGCTCGACCGTCTGTTTCCCCGATCCACTCGTCGCAGTCAGGGCCTTCCGGGCCATTGCCGTAGCATTTGCGACCAAACGCGCCGCAGCTCCCGCACCGTTCGCGGGCAGGCGCAGGGGGGGCGGAGAGATCGGCGCGGATGTATTCGGTTCGCATTTGGCCAGATTTGCTAGGCACAGTGAAGGCGAGCCCGCACCCGTTGTCACTTGGCCATACAATGAACACGCGCTCCGGCGCTGCCTGATCGGTCGGGACGTGTTGACGGTCGCCCGCGAGGGGCGTGGTGAGGGCGGTCTGCATCATGCGCTCCATCTGAGGTTATGCAGCGTAACGCAGTATGAACACGGGATCGGGCAGGCGGGGGGATCGGTTGAAACCCTCCTCCGCTACCATGGTCCCCCTAAAACCAAAGACCAAAAGCCTGACCGGCAGATCGCTGCAACAGCGACCTGTGGCCGGGCATTACTGATGGTCCCTTGTCGATGGCTCTGACGCGCAAAACGGATCACCGCTTGCGACATGAACGCCAAGGGCGGATGGCCGCGTCGAATTATCCCTTTTATCTGTCTGGATAGATCGCCCACCTCGGCGCGCTGCAAATGCAGGCAATGACCGGCGAAAAACCCTTCGGTTTTAAGGGGGCTGTGTCCGCGCATGGCGGTGCGCACGGCCAAGGTGATCGCGATCCCAAGCCACAATCGATATGTGGCCAAGGCAGAGGGCAGGGGATGCAAAGGTGTTGGGCATGATCGGCTGACACATGCCGCGCAATTCAGGCCTTGGTTGCGGCTTTGCTCTTGGCGATATGGGCGGCGCTGATCATGGATTTCAGCTCTCCGCGCTCGCGCAGGATACTGACAATCATTCGGACCTCGGTGACCGGGATACCTTTGATCTGGGCGATATCCTCGACGCCATATCCGGCCCGCAGCAGTTCGCTAAGTTGCACTGCATCACTGGGCTTCTCGATCGTCAATTTACTTCTCCGGCTCGTATTAAGGCTGCGATCATCCTTTAGTTGTGGCGCGGGCGCAATGGCGCAAGCCCGGGTTATGTGTCGGAATTGCTTAAATATTTGGAGTTTTTGGTAAATCTTGGCGCTAGGCACGCATCGGCTGATTGTGGCCGTCGGCAGGAATTCGCGCGCCAACGGCTGCTGTCGCAATTGTCACCACAAAAAATAGCTGCTCTGAGCAAATGATAAGACGGAGACTGAAACAGCAGAAAGGCCGCGTCGTGAAACGCAAACTTGCCCTTATCTCGATCCTAACGGCCACTATTCTAGCGACGATGGCGACGCCGACACTGGCACGGGATAACCAATCCAAGCCCCACCACCGCGAATGCTATACGGTGCATGTGGATCGTCATGGCCGTGAGGTTTCCCCCAAACGCGCCCACCATACCGAGCGCCGCTGTGTGACCCGGCCCGGTTGGGCCAAGGGGCACAACAAAAACAAGGATCATGCCCACAAGGGTGACCGCGACCATCGTCATGATCGTGACCGCCATGACCGCGACCGTCGCGATCATGATCGCAAAAAAAGCGAGCATCGCAAAAATGGCTCGGGCAGCGGCTGCCCGCCGGTGGCTACCTATCGCGACGATAACAGCAGTCGCGATGGTCGCGGCTGCGGTCCCAATCGGGAGACAGGCGGGGATCTGACCCAAGCAGCCGTGCCAATGCGCCAGGCGGATCGCGCCTTGCTTGGGTCATGTCAAATTACCGCCAACATAAAAAAGGCCAGAGCATTGCCGCTCTGGCCTTCGTCATGACATTGCCTTTGATTTAGACGCGCGAGCCTTTGACCCAGGTTTCACGCAAAACCGGCGTTTCTTCCAACATGCCAAAGCGGATCAGATCGGCGCGCAGACCGGTCTTGATCTGGCCACGATCCGTCAGCCCGGTCGCCTGCGCAGGATTGGCGCTGACGGTGGCGATCGCACGGGGCAGATCGTCCCAAATCCTGGCCAGGATCATGGCCCCGGGTAGCAGACCTGCGGGCACGTAATCTGACGACAACACGTCAAGATGCCCGTTTCGCGCCAGTTCCGCCGCCGAGACGTTGCCCGAATGCGACCCACCCCGGATCAGATTGGGCGCGCCCATCATCACCATGATCCCATGATCGTGACAGGCCTTTGCGGCTTCGGCTGTGGTTGGGAATTCCGCCAGCTGGATGCCGTAGCTGGCCGAGGTCGCAACGTGTTCGCTGGTGGTATCGTCATGGCTGGCCAGAACCGCGCCAAGCGCCTTGGCCTTGGCCACGGCATGCGCCTCGTGAAGATCGCCAAAGCGCGCCCGCAACTCTTGCAGATGGGCGACATGGGCCTCAAAGCCCGCGTCATCCAGCCCGTGCTTTCCCTTCACATATTGCGCCAGCTTCGAGACATCGCGAAATTGGCGCTGTCCGGGGGTATGGTCCATCAGGCTGATGATGCCGACGCGGTCATCGGGGCCAAATTCGTCGATCTCGTCGATCAACGTCTCGGAACAGACCTCGGCGCGCAGATGCAGGAAATGGCTGATCCTTAGGGCATTCTTGCCACGGATCTCCATCAGCTCGGTCGCAAGGGCGCGGGCGTATTTGGCGTAATCGGTCTGATTTTCCGAAGTGATCGAGCCCACGCGCATCGCATCGAAAACCGTGGTGATGCCGCAGCCCGCAAGCTCGGCATCATGGGCCAGGATGGCACTGGCATGGGGCCAGTTCACACCCGGACGGGGCTGCAGGTGCCCCTCAAGATTGTCGGTGTGCAGCTCGACCATACCCGGAGCAAGATAATCCCCCCCCAGATCAATCGCGCCCTCGGGCAGGGCAGAGCCTGTGAATATCTCGGCGATCAGGCCATTTTCGATCACGATACCACCAGTTACGACGGCATCGGGCAGGATCAGGCGGGCATTGGCGAGGATGGTGCGGGTCATGGTCTTGCCTTGCGGATGGCGGTCAAAAACTGGTTCAGGGCGGGCTCTAACCCGTCCGAATTATCGATGGTGGTCACAGGCAGTGGCAGCCCATCTGCCCATTTGCTGGCGCGCTCAATTCGGGCAGCAATGTCTTGCGCCGTCTCTCGACCGCGGGCGGCAAGCCGAGCGGCCAGTATCTCGGGGCGGGCCTGGATGTAAAGCACAAGCAATCGCGGAAAGATCACGCTTGCCTCAGCCAGGGCGCCGCGTGACAGGTTCATCATCACGTCGGTCCCTGACGCGGCCAGATCACGCGCATGATTGGGTATGGCGTAAAACAACCCATGTGCGCCCCAAGACAAAGCGAAATCCCCCGCCGCTTTTCGACGCAGAAATTCGCCCTGGGTGACAGGCTCGAAATCCTCGCCTCCGGCATCAGCGTCGCGGGTGATGATACGGCGCACCGGATACAGCTTTGGCTCGGCCTGGGCGGCCGCGCTCATCAACGTATCCTTGCCGGCGCCGGATGGCCCGACGACGGCTATGGCAAGACCTGCGCTCATGCCGCGCGCCTTGGCGTGAAGGCGGTGACATCGACCAGATGGTCACAGACGCGCGCCCGTGCCGGCTCGTCGTGAAAGATCCCCAGAATCGCGGCGCCACGCATCTTGGCCTCTTCGATCAGCGTCAGCACGGTCTCGCGGTTGGCGGCATCCAGGCTGGCTGTGGGTTCATCCAGCAGCAAGACCGGATAGGGATGGGCAAAGCCGCGCGCAATATTGACCCTTTGCTGCTCACCACCCGAAAAGGTCGTGGGCGAAAGCGACCAAAGCCGCTCGGGAATGTTGAGCCGCGTCAACAGCTCGGCCGCGCGATCCCGTGCGGACTGCTCCGCCACGCCAAGGTTCAACAAGGGCTCGGCCACGACCTCGATGGTGGGAACGCGGGGTACAACGCGCAAAAACTGGCTGACATAGCCCAGGGTCTGGCGGCGCAAGGCAATGATCTGGCGCGGCTCGGCTGTCGCCAGATCCAGATCGCCCACAACCACCGCCCCTTGATCTGTGCGGTAATTGCCCCAAACCATGCGCATCAGCGTCGACTTCCCCGAGCCCGAGGCCCCGGTCAATCCGACACATTCGCCCGCCTTCACGCAAAGATCGGCACCGGCCAGAACCGGCAGCACGACACCGCCTTGATTGTGCAGGATGAATTCTTTTCCTGCCTGAGAGATTTGGATCATGTCACACCTGCAGGACTGAAGAGACAAGAAGCTGGGTATAAGCGTGGCGCGGATCATCAAGAACCTGATCGGTCAAACCTGCCTCGACGACATGGCCACCTTTCATCACCATGATGCGGTCGGCCAAAAGACGAACCACTGCAAGGTCATGGGTGACGATCACCGCTGAAAGTCCCATCCGCCGAACCAGACCGCGCAGCAGATCCAAAAGCCGCGCCTGAACGCTGACATCCAGCCCGCCCGTCGGCTCATCCATAAACACCAGCTTCGGACCAGTCACCAGATTGCGCGCGATTTGCAACCGTTGCTGCATCCCCCCCGAGAACTGTCGCGGCCGATCGTCAATTCGCCCCGGATCGATCTCGACCCGACCCAGCCAATCCTCGGCGGTGCTGCGGATGGCGCCGTAATTGCGCGCACCAATGGCCATCAGCCGCTCACCGACATTGCCCCCAGCGCTGACGCCCATGCGCAAACCATCACGGGGGTTTTGATGAACAAACGCCCAATCCGTGCGCCCAAGGTGGCGCCGCTCGGTTTCGGCCATGCTCAGCGTGTCACGCCCGCCATAAATCACACGTCCGTGGTCTGGGGTCAGATGACCCGCCAAACAAGACAACAGCGTCGATTTCCCCGAGCCGCTTTCCCCGACGATCCCCATGACTTCGCCCGGCCACAGATCGAAGCTGACATCGCGGCAACCAACTCGGCCGCCATAAAGCTTGGTCACACCTTCGACCCGCAACAATGGGGCAGGCGATGTCTCATCTGTCATGGCTCGCGCATCCTCTCTCATGCCTGAAATATCCCCGCCGGAGGCTCCGGCCAGTGCCATGTTCATGCCCGTTCCTCCATGCGCGAGGCGCAGTAATCCGTATCCGAGCAGACAAACATTCGCCCGCCCGTGTCATCGGTGATTACTTCGTCCAGATAGCTGTCGCGCGCGCCGCAGATTGCGCAGTCATGCTCGGCCTTGCTGGCCTCGAATGGGTAATCCTCAAAATCAAGGCTCTCGACTTTGGTAAAGGGCGGCAGAGCATAAATGCGCTGCTCTCGGCCCGCACCAAAAAGCTGCACGGCGGGGTTCATGGACAGTTTGGGGTTATCAAATTTCGGGATCGGCGAAGGGTCCATGACATAGCGATCGGCCACTTTTACCGGATAGGCATAGGCGGTGGCGATGGCGCCGTGACGCGCGATATCTTCATAAAGGCGCACATGCATCAGCCCGTAATCCTCCAAGGCATGCATGCGGCGGGTTTCGGTCTCGCGCGGCTCAAGAAAGCGCAGAGGTTCGGGGATCGGCACCTGATAAACCAGGATCTGATCCTGGCTCAGCGGATGTTCGGGGATGCGGTGGCGGGTCTGAATGACGGTGGCATCGGCGGTATGCTCTGTGGTGGCAATCCCCGCCGTCCGGGCGACAAAGCTGCGGATCGATACGGCGTTGGTCGTGTCATCCGCGCCTTGATCGATCACTTTTAACACATCTTCAGGCATCAGGCAGGCGGCGGTCACTTGCACGCCCCCTGTGCCCCAGCCATAGGGCATCGGCATTTCACGACTGGCGAAGGGCACCTGATAGCCCGGAATGGCAATCCCTTTCAGGATCGCACGACGGATCATGCGCTTGGTATCTTCATCCAGATAAGCGAAGTTATAGGCGTCGTCACGCATTGAGGGCCTCTTGCGCTTCGCGCCGCAAACGACGGATCAGCTCCAGTTCGGACTGGAAATCCACATAATGCGGCAGTTTGATATGTTCCAGAAAACCCGTTGCCTGCACATTGTCACAATGGCTGAGAACGAATTCTTCATCCTGAGCGGGCGCCCCGGCGAAATCCTCGCCCAGTTCCTCCCAGCGCAAAGCCCGATCCACCAGCGCGATCGAAATCGCCTTGCGCTCGGTCTGGCCAAAGCTCAGCCCGTAGCCACGCGTGAACTGCGGCGGTTCTTTTTTCGAGCCACCAAACTGGTTGACCGTCTCGCATTCCGTGACCTCGATCACGCCAAAATCGATGGCGAAACCCAATTCGGGAATATCCAGCGAGACCGCAACCTCGCCGATGCGCAATTCACCGACAAAGGCATGGTTGCGCGCGTAGCCGCGCTGGGTCGAATAGGCCAGGCCCAATAAGAATCCCTCATCGGCGCGGGCCAAGGCCTGCAGGCGCAAGGCGCGATTGGCCGGCAACTCTAGGGGTGCGCGCGTCAGATCCGGAGGGGGGGTGTCTTCGCGCGGCTCATCTTGAATGACCCCGTCCTTGTTCAGGAAATCCAGCACATGTGGCACCGTGGCGGGGGTCGCTGCCTCGCGCTGGGCTGGCGCGACATCGCCATTGGCCATTGCCGCGAAATCCAGCAAGCGGTGGGTGTAATCAAAGGTCGGCCCAAGAATCTGGCCGCCCGGTACATCCTTGAACGTCGCCGAGATCCGCCGGCTGACGGCCATTTCCGCGCTATCGATCGGGGCTGAATTTCCAAAACGCGGCAAGGTCGTGCGATAGGCACGGATCAGGAAAATGGCCTCGATCAGATCGCCGCGCGCTTGTGCAATGGCAAGCGCGGCCAGCTCGGGGTCGTAAAGCGAGCCCTCGGCCATGACGCGGGCGACGCCAAGCGCAAGCTGATCGGCGATCTGTGTGGGGTTCAGGCGGGGCTCTTGCCGATCCCCTCGGGTTTCATCGGCCAGCCAGCGATGCGCGGCGGCAATCGCCTTTTCGCCGCCTTTGACTGCGACATACATCAGCGCACCTCGATCCGGCTAGAGCGGGGCAGGCCGGTGACCTGTGCCCCTTGGGTAAAGAAGAAATCCAGCCCCAGCGGAAACTGGGCCCCGTTCTGGGCAAAAAATGCAGGCTCGGGCAAAGCAAAGGCCAAAGGAGCGGCCAACCCCGGTCCCGACAGCGTCACGGGCCGCGCATCGATTGGTCCATCCACGATCACCGTGGTTGCCCGGTCGGGATATTCCGGGGTGCCGATCGCAAACCGGGCCAGCAACGGGTGCAGCGACGACCAATCACCCAATGCGAAGGCGGCCTCTGCGGGGTCTTGGGTCAAGGGTGCACCGGTGTGAAAGGTCAGCCAGTCGCGCAGCGATGCGCAATCATGCGTCCCCGCCAGAAGGACAGGCGTGGTGCGGTCAAAAAGCACCAAGGCCAAGGTGCCGCCTGAGGGTGAAAGCGGGGCGGGCGGGGCCGCACCCTCGATCAGTCGGGGTTGGCCGGGGCGTGACAGGGCCTGCAAAACCTCGCGAAAGGCGCGGGCAGATTGCGATGCCGGGTCAGTGAAGCCGCCGCTTAGGGCGCTATCATGCAGGCTCATGCATCCTCTCCTCGTACAAGGGTGAAGAAATCAACGCGGGTGGCTGCCGCTTTCTCGGCCAAGGCCTGCCGCGCATCGGCCTCATCCTGGGCCAAAGGCGCCAGCACATCGCGGTGCAGATCGGCGCCTTCGTTGCCTTGCAGCAGGGCATCCAGCGCGGCGGCCCGTGTGGCATGCATCTTGTCGCGGCCCTGCACATAGGCATGTCCGATGCGGCCATCGCCAAGGCGCAGGGTGCAGCGCGTGACCGTGACCTCGCCCAGATTAAAGGGCGCGCCGGTTCCTCCGCTGCGGCCCTGCACCATGACCGTGCCAATTTCGGGGGCGCGTGTCAGGCTATGGGCGGGAATTTCGGGAAAGAGTGCGGTCAGACGAGCGGGCTTGCTGCGCGCAAGCAGACCCATCCAATCGCGTCGTGTCATCTGAGGGGCAATAGACATCTTGTGAGTCTGTCCAGCTATCTATACAACTAGACAAGTACTAACCCGCGCCGCATCCCTTCTCAACAACAGAGTTGTGAATTTTACATGACAGCCCCACGCCCTGCGATTTGGCAATCGATCCGAGATGCGCTGAAAATCGATCTGACCGAGGGATCTTTGCGGCCGGGCGATCAGCTGCCGACCGAGGCAGAGCTGTCACTGAGGTTCGGGGTCAATCGCCATACGGTCAGGCGCGCTGTTGCTGAAGGGGACGAGGCAGGGCTGGTGCGCTCGCGGCGCGGGGCGGGGGTGTTTGTGGCCATGCGGCCCGTGGAATATCCGTTGGGAAATCGCGTGCGCTTTCACCAAAACCTTGCTCTGGCGGGCAGATTGCCGGGCAGGCGGCTGGATTTTGTGCGCTTGCAAGTGGCCACCAAAGCTGAGGCAGAAGCCCTGGCCCTGCCAACGGGCGCTCAGGTCTTCGTGGCCGAGGGGATCTCGACCGCCGATGATGAGCCGATTGCGGCTTTTCGCTCGGCCTTTCCGGCGGCGCGATTGCCCGGCTTTGACGAGGCGTTGCGGCGCCTGTCATCGGTCACCGAGGCGTTGGCCCATGTCGGGGTCACGGATTACACAAGGTTTGAAACGCGTCTGGATGCCGAGACAGCCAGCCTGGCCCAAGCCACGCGGCTGCATTTGCGCGAAGGCGCGGCGCTGATTGTGACGCGTGGGGTCAATGCCGATCCGCGTGGCGTGCCGGTCGAATACGGCATTACCTGGTTCGTGGCCGAGCGTGTCTCATTGCTGATGCGCCCTGACGCCCCCTGACGCGGGCATGCTTGAGCCCGTTACAGCTGCGGTGGCCTGCCAGCGGCGTGGTGGGCGGGCCTAGCGCTGTCCCATGGCAATGACCGTCTCGACCCATTCGGGCACGGCCATGCTGGCCAACCCCTCGTAATGGGTGTCGAAATCGCGACTGACTGCCGAGGTTGCAAGGTTCAGTTCGACCGTATGGGCACCGCAGCGACGTGCGTGCTGGGCCAGCCCCGCCGCCGGATAAACCTGCCCCGAGGTGCCGATTGCTGCGAAAATATCGGCCTTTGCTACGGCCTCCCAGATGGTTTCCATCTGATAGGGCATCTCGCCGAACCAGACGATATCTGGCCGCGTTAGTGGTTTGGCACATGCGGGGCAGCGGTCCGCAGGATGCATGGTCAATGGGGCGGGCCAGCGATGATCGCAGCCCGCGCAAAGCGCACCTGCCAAAGAACCATGCATGTGAATGACGCGATCTGAGCCGCCACGTTCATGCAGATCGTCAACATTTTGAGTGATCAGCGTCAAGTTGACGTGACGTGCCAGCTTGGCCAATGCCTGATGGGCGGCATTGGGCTGGGCGGCTGCGGCGTCCTGGCGGCGCTGATTGTAAAAGCGGTGCACAAGTTCGGGGTCGCGCTGAAAGGCCTCGGGGGTTGCCACATCTTCGATGCGGTGATCCTCCCATAGGCCGTCACTTGCGCGAAAGGTACGCAGCCCGCTTTCAGCGGAAATCCCCGCCCCGGTCAGAACGGCGATCCGCATTACAGATCAGTTTGCGCAATAGGCTTCGGCCGTATTGGCGAAGTTCTTGTAGCGTGCCCAAAAGGCGTTTTCAGAATCGCTTTTGGCCATGCGCGCGTCTTGAGCCTGTTGGGCATCGACAAAGAAGCGCGCGGCACGGCGCTGATCCGAGCGCGACAGCGTCATATCAGCAACCTGCTGAATGCAGCCACATAGCGGCGCATTGCGCGCGCCGCGATCGGATTTCACACAGGCGGAATCAATTGGTCCGGCGACGGCAAATGGCGTTGTCAGGACCACCGCAATCGCGGCAATCGTCAGGCGGTTCATCATCTCTGTCTCCTCGGACTAGCCCCAGCGGAAGGGGCCTTGCGCCCTCTTTGCTCCGCCTTTCGTAACCTGAATAAGATAACAGAAGCGTTAATCTCGCTCAATCAAAGCGTGACTGGGTGCAAGTCGTTGAACCTATACGAGTCAAGCCCAAGATTTTCCGCTGCGGCCCGAGGACTTTCCTTATGCGGGCAGGGGGGAATATCCAGCCTCGCGAATCACTTGCTCGGCCACGGCGGGGTCCAACCCCTCGACCTGGACGGTATGGGTGCCCAGATCGGCCTTGGCGGTGCCGCCAGCCTCGGCGACGGCCTTTTCGATGGCGGCGGTGCAGTGTCCGCAGCTCATGTCGTTCACGATGAACTTCATCACGGCTCCTTTCGATATGCGATCCCTTGACGGGACATGCGCTTATCGTCACAGCAAGATATACAAACTGCAATATCTTCTCCCGTTCAGGTTTCAGGCAAGCAAATGGTCAGCGAGAATTTCCGCGGCGCGATTCTGATGGTCATTTCCATGATCTTGTTTGCGGCCGAAGACATGTTCATCAAGCTGCTGTCGCAAGAGCTGCCCTATGCCGAGGTTTTGACCATCATTGGCGTCTTGGGCTTTTTGTCCTTTACAGCCATGCTCAAGATCAAGGGCGGCAAGCTGTGGACGACCGATCTGGTCCGCCCGATCGTGGTGGTGCGCAATATCGGCGAAATGATCGGCTCGATCGGGATCGTGGTTGCATTGGCACTAACCGAGCTGTCGACGACCTCGGCGATCATGCAGGCGCTGCCTTTGGCGATCGTGATGGGCGCTGCCTTGATGGGCGAGCCCGTGGGTTGGCGTCGTTGGACCGCAATCATCCTGGGCTTTTTGGGAGTCTTGCTGGTTGTGCGCCCCGGAATGGAGGGGTTCCAGCCGGTATCGCTATTCGCGCTTTTGGCGGTCGTCGGACTTGCGCTGCGCGATCTGGCCACGCGCCATGTTCCGGCAGCCATCCATTCCGATCAACTTGCTGCCTCGGCCTTTGCGGCGATCACCCTTGCTGCGCTGGCACTTGGCTTTGTTCTGGGGCAGACATTCGTGATGCCCACGGCGTTTCAATGCCTGCTATTTGCAGGCTGTATGGCGGTGGGTGTGGGCGGATATGCCATGCTTGTTGCCGCAACGCGCGTCGGCGAGGCCTCGGCTTTGGCGCCCTATCGCTATGCGCGCCTGGTCTTTGCCCTGATTCTGGCCGTGATTATCTTCGGGGAACACCCCGACCTTCTGACCCTGATCGGCGCTACGATCATCGTGGGTTCGGGCGGTTATGCCATGTGGCGCGAGGCCAAGCTTCGCCAGCGCAAATTGCGCGAGGCGGGCTTTGTCACGACGCGGGGCTGACTTTGCTCGAAACCTCTTTCCGCAACGCCTCTCGCCCTGTATAGGCTCGCCATGACCGACCTTGATCTCATCCGAAATTTTTCGATCGTGGCCCATATCGACCACGGGAAATCCACGCTTGCCGATCGTCTGATCCAGCTGACGGGGACGGTCGCCGAACGCGACATGAAATCCCAGATGCTAGACAGCATGGATATCGAGCGTGAGCGCGGCATCACCATCAAAGCCAACACGGTGCGGATCGAATATCCCGCCAAGGATGGCAAGCGCTATATCCTGAACCTGATCGACACCCCCGGCCACGTCGACTTTGCCTATGAAGTCTCGCGCTCGATGCGCGCGGTCGAGGGCTCGCTTTTGGTCGTGGATGCGACCCAAGGGGTCGAGGCGCAGACCCTTGCCAACGTCTATCAGGCAATTGATGCTGGCCACGAGATCGTGCCGGTTCTGAACAAGATCGACCTTCCTGCGGCCGAACCCGCGCGCGTCAAGGAACAGATCGAGGACGTCATCGGCATCGACGCATCTGATGCCGTCGAGATCTCGGCCAAGACCGGTCTGGGCATCCCCGATGTCCTCGAGGCGATCGTGACCCGTTTGCCCGCGCCCAAAGGCGAGCGCGATGCGCCGCTCAAGGCCATGTTGGTCGATAGCTGGTATGATGCCTATCTGGGCGTTGTCGTCATGATCCGCGTCATGGACGGCGTGGTCAAAAAGGGCGACCGCATCAAGATGATGCAGACCAACGCAGTCTATGGCATCGATAAGCTGGCGGTTCTGCGCCCGCAGATGCAGGATATTGCCGAACTTGGACCGGGTGAAATCGGCGTCTTTACGGCTTCGATCAAGCAGGTGCGTGACACACGTGTCGGCGATACGATCACCCATGAACGCAAAGGCGCGGTCGAGCCGTTGCCAGGCTTCAAACCCGCACAGCCCGTTGTTTTCTGTGGTCTTTTCCCTGTCGATGCCGCTGATTTCGACGATCTGCGCGATGCGATCGAAAAGCTGGCGCTTAACGATGCAAGCTTCTCGTACGAGATGGAAACCTCGGCAGCCCTTGGTTTCGGCTTCCGTTGCGGCTTTCTGGGGCTGCTGCACCTAGAGGTGATCCGCGACCGGCTTGAGCGTGAATATGATCTGGACCTGATCACCACCGCGCCGTCGGTTGTGTTCAAGTTGCACATGAAAGACGGCGAGGTGCGCGATCTGCACAACCCCGCCGACATGCCCGACCTGACTTATGTCGATCACATCGAAGAGCCGCGCATCAAGGCCACGATCATGGTCCCGGATGAGTATCTGGGCGATGTTTTGAAACTGTGCCAGGACCGTCGCGGTATCCAGCTGGATCTGACCTATGCCGGTTCGCGTGCGATGGCGGTATATGACCTGCCGCTGGCCGAGGTCGTTTTCGATTTCTACGACCGTCTCAAATCGGTAACCAAAGGTTACGCCAGCTTCGACTATCAGATCTCGGAATACCGCGAGGACCATCTGGTCAAGATGTCGATCCTTGTGAATGACGAGCCGGTCGATGCCTTGTCGATCATGGTCCACCGCGACCGCGCCGAGGCGCGTGGCCGTGTCATGGTCGAAAAGCTGAAAGACCTGATCCCGCGACATATGTTCAAGATCCCGATCCAGGCCGCGATCGGCGGCCGGGTCATTGCCCGCGAGACATTGGCGGCCATGCGCAAGGATGTGACCGCGAAATGTTATGGCGGCGACGCGACGCGTAAAAAGAAGCTGCTGGAAAAGCAGAAGGCCGGGAAAAAGAAGATGCGCCAGTTCGGCAAGGTCGAAATCCCGCAGACTGCCTTTATTCAGGCGCTCAAGATGGACAATTAAGACGGGGCGCTTCGGCGCCCTTTCTTTTTGCGCGGCAGGTGGCCATCCCCTTAGGGGCGCGGGTCTGAACTATAGGTTTTCCCCGGCGTGGTTATGGCTTTGTGCCCGGATTGCAGCTGGCCTTGCGTCCCTTGCCCAGTTTGACAGGCCGCAAGTCCCACAAGGGACAGGGCCAAAAGGCAGGATAAAAAGGCGCGCATGTCTGGCTCCGGTTTTAGGGGGCAGGGCTGCCCATGTCAGGGTTTGGCAAGATGTTTGCCTGTGCCTTACGTTGACCCAAAAGCTTTAACTTTGGCTTAACTGGCGGGTGATAATCTGGCGCCATGATCAGATATCTTGCCCTTACCCTTTTGCTTGCGGCCTGCGCCTCTCCTGCACCGGAATTTTTTGGGGCGGTGCGTCACGACATCACGCTCGAGGGCATCCGATTCGCGGTTTTTCACAAGGGGGCCGATGCCGAGGTGATCCGCCTTGGCTATTTGACCCGCAGCGCGCGCGCAGCCGTTCCCGCCCTGATGGAGCGGGCGGCCGAGCAGACGACAGGCTGTCGGGTCATTCCCAACAGCCTGCGCACCCGCATTCCCGGCGATACAGCCGAAGCGCGATTGTCGCTGCGCTGTGATCAGGGGCAGGGCTCAGCTTAGAAAGCGGGCCAGACGCTCACCGATGATTTCTGGTTTTTCTGCATGCAGCCAATGGCCGGTGCCTTGGATGAAGTCGATCTCGGCCTGGGGGAAATAATGGCGAATGGCCGCGACACCATCAGGCTGGCAATAATCGGATTGATCCCCCGCAAGGACCATGACCGGGCCGGAAAAGGCGCCGGGCACAAGACCATTCGGCCATCCGACGATCTGATCCATATTGGCGCGCAAAGCAGCAAGGTTCATTTTCCATTGCGCCGGCTCGACCTTCAGATCCAGCGATTGCAGCAAAAATGCGCGAACGCCGGGATCCTTGATCCGCGCGGCCAGGCGGCGATCAGCCTCTGATCGCAACTTAAGCTGGTTCAGGTCCATTGCTTCCATTGCATCGATCAGGCCAAGCTGGCTGTGACCATAGGCAACGGGCGCAATATCCAGCGCGACAAGGCGGCGGATCAGTTCGGGGCGCGTCAGTGCGGTGACCATCGCAGCCTTGCCGCCCATCGAATGTCCGACCAGATCGACGATACCGCCGTTTGCAGCAATCAACTCGGCCAGATCCGAGGCCAAGGCGCGATAAGAGTGATCGGCACTGTGAAAGCTGTCGCCGTGGTTGCGCATATCGACCGAAATGACCAGCCGGTCAGCCGATAGCCGCCTGGCAATGCCGCCAAGGTTTTTTCCCGCACCATAAAGCCCATGCGCCAGCAGCACCGGAGGCAGATCGGTGGCCTCGCCCATCGTTGAAAAATGCAGCATCTCGCTTCCCCTTTTTCGGCAATTTAGCGGTACTGGCGGCGCTGGACCAGTCGCGCTATTTTGCCCGCGACAAGGGAAAGGCAGGGACCGTGATCGAAGATATCCGCAGCAAGGCCGATGAGGTAGCGGCGCTGATGGCGTCGCGTTTTGGGGGATTGCGGCGGGGGCAATCCGCCGATCTGGCGGTGATGCTGCGCAAAAGGGGCGGGGCCTTGCCACGCAAATTGCGCAGGCAGGCACAGGTTCTGGCCCAGGCTGATCAGCGGATCAACCAGCCGAAACTAGGAAAACAGCAAGATTTTCAAAAGGTTGAGAAAGCGTATCTTGCCTTGGTCGGCTATTTGAAGCCAATCGGCAAGGGTGCGCGTTTGCAGGGTCGGGCGATCAGCCTTGGCGCAAGTCTTGCGCTGGCATTGCTATTGATCGGCGCCATCACGCTTTGGGTGATGATCCGTCGCGGCCAGATCTAGGCCGCGACAGAGGGGTCGTATTTGGGCCGGAAATGACCGGCCCAATGGGCTTACATGCCCTGATAAAGCGGGAAACGCTGGCACAAGGCTTCGACTTCGGCTTTGACCTTGGCCTCAACCTCGGCATTACCAGCTTCGCCATTGGCGGCCAGACCGTCGACGACTTCGACGATCCAACGTGCAATCTGACGGAATTCTGCTTCTTTGAACCCGCGCGTGGTGCCGGCCGGTGCGCCAAGGCGAACACCCGACGTCACGAACGGCTTTTCAGGGTCAAACGGCACGCCGTTCTTGTTGCAGGTGATATGAGCGCGGCCCAGAGCAGCCTCGGTCGCTTTGCCGGTCACGCCTTTGGGGCGCAGGTCGGCCAGGCACAGGTGGTTGTCGGTGCCGCCCGAGACGATATCGATGCCGCCCTTCATCAGCTCATCAGCCATGGCTTGTGCGTTTTTCACGACCTGAGCTGCATAATCCTTGAAGTCGGGGCGCAAAGCCTCGCCGAAAGCCACGGCTTTGGCGGCGATGACATGCATCAGCGGACCGCCCTGAAGGCCGGGGAACACCGCCGAGTTGATCTTTTTCGCGATATCCGCGTCATTGGTCAGAACCATGCCGCCGCGCGGACCGCGCAGCGATTTATGGGTCGTGGTGGTCACGACATGGGCATGGGGCAACGGCGAGGGGTGCTGGCCACCCGCAACAAGACCCGCAATATGGGCCATGTCGACCATCAGATAAGCGCCAACCTCATCCGCGATCTTGCGGAACTCGGCCCAATCCCAGACGCGGCTATAGGCGGTGCCGCCCGCAACGATCAGTTTGGGCTTGGAGGCATGGGCCTTTTGGCGCACTTCTTCCATGTCCAGAAGCTGGTCTTGCTGACGCACGCCGTAGCTGACGACATTGAACCACTTGCCCGACATGTTCACCGGCGAGCCATGCGTCAGGTGCCCGCCCGAGTTCAGGTCCAGCCCCATGAAGGTATCGCCCGGCTGCAAAAGCGCCAGGAAGACGGCCTGGTTCATCTGGCTGCCCGAGTTGGGCTGAACGTTGGCGAATTCGCAGCCAAACAGTTCTTTGGCGCGATCGATCGCAAGCGTCTCGACGATGTCGACATATTGGCAGCCGCCGTAATAGCGCTTGCCCGGATAACCTTCGGCATATTTGTTGGTCAGAACCGAGCCCTGTGCCTCCAGCACGGCGCGGCTGACGATGTTTTCGGATGCGATCAGCTCGATCTCATCGCGCTGACGGCCAAGTTCTTGGCCGATTGCGGTGAAAATGGCGTTGTCGCGGGTCTCTAGTGCCTCGGTGAAGAATCCGGTATCGGTCATCGCGCCCTTATATCCTCTCGTGATGCGGTTGCGGTTTCGCTCGTCGAGGTTCTATCGGCTTTCGGTCAAGTTTGCTAGGACGGTTGCGACGGGTCAGCGGTAGATACTAGGCCGGCACGTCCTAGGTCTTACAGGGCGGAAGAGGGCAAGCGGGGCGTTATGAAACTTCACTTCATTTCAAGCGGCACCGAAAGTGCCGAGGCGGCGAATTACCTGCTGTCGAAACGCTATGGTCATGTGGCACTGGATCAGGCCGATGTCGTCGTGGCTTTGGGGGGCGATGGCCTGATGCTAAGTGTCATGCATCAAAACGGCGGCCTTCCCGTCTACGGGATGAATCGCGGCACCGTCGGCTTCTTGATGAATGAATTCGACATTGATGATCTGCCCCGCCGCATTCACGAAGCCGAAGAGACCGTGATCAATCCGCTGGCGATGACGGCCGAGACGGTTGAGGGCGAGATCTATCGCGGGCTGGCCATCAATGAGGTCGGCCTTTTGAGGGCGGGCTCTCAGGCTGCGCGATTGGCGATTTCCATCGATGGCCGCGAGCGGCTGGCCGAGCTGGTCTGCGATGGTGCGATATTGTCGACGCCTGCGGGCTCGACCGCGTATAACTATTCGGCCAATGGACCGATCTTGCCGATCGGCTCGGATGTGCTGGCACTGACCCCGATCGCGGCTTTTCGTCCCAGACGCTGGCGCGGTGCGATTTTGCCCAAGGCGGCCAAGGTGCGCTTTGATGTGCTTGACCCGCAAAAGCGCCCGGTGATGGCGGATGCGGATTCGCGCGGGGTCAGCTCGGTTTTGTGGGTCGAGGTCAGCTCTGATGACACCGTTCAGCACCGTTTGCTGTTTGATCCCGGTCACGGACTTGAGGAACGGCTGATCCGCGAACAATTTGTTTGAGGCTGGACGCGCGGCGCGCTAAAGGGCGCAGATGGAAAACCGTGCCTCGCTCCCGCCCGAAATCGCCCGCCGCCGGACTTTCGCGATCATCGCGCATCCGGACGCCGGTAAAACCACCCTGACCGAGAAGTTTCTGCTTTTCGGCGGCGCCATTCAGATGGCTGGACAGGTGCGCGCAAAAGGCGAGGCGCGACGGACGCGCTCGGACTTCATGAAGATGGAGCAGGACCGCGGCATTTCGGTCTCGGCCTCGGCCATGAGCTTTGAATACGGGCAATATCGCTTCAATCTGGTCGACACCCCCGGCCACAGCGACTTTTCCGAAGATACCTATCGCACGCTGACTGCGGTGGACGCGGCGATCATGGTGATTGACGGCGCAAAAGGTGTCGAATCGCAGACCCGCAAGCTGTTCGAGGTTTGCCGTCTGCGCGATCTGCCGATCCTGACCTTCTGTAACAAGATGGACCGCGAGGCGCGCGACACATTCGAGATCATCGATGAGATTCAGGAGAATCTGGCGATCGACGTGGCGCCTGCCAGCTGGCCCATCGGATCGGGTCGCGATTTTCTGGGCTGCTACGATATTTTGAACGACCGGCTCGAGCTGATGGACCGGGCCGACCGCAACAAGGTCGCGGAATCGATCAAGATCGAAGGTCTTGATGACCCAAAACTCGCCGAACACATTCCCGCCGATATGCTGGCCAAGCTGCGCGAAGAGGTCGAAATGGCCCGCGAGCTTTTGCCGGCCTTCAACGCGCAATCCTTTCTTGAAGGGCATATGACCCCGATCTGGTTCGGATCGGCGATCAACAGCTTTGGCGTGCGCGAGCTGATGAACGGGATCGGCGATTTTGGCCCCGCGCCCCAGCCGCAAAAGGCCGCCGAACGGGTTGTGAACCCGGAGGAAAGCCGCGTTGCCGGTTTCGTTTTCAAGGTTCAGGCCAATATGGACCCCAAGCACCGCGACCGGGTGGCCTTTGTGCGCATGGCCTCGGGGCATTTTGAACGCGGCATGAAATTGCTGCATGTGCGGACCAAAAAGCCGATGGCCGTGTCGAACCCGGTTCTGTTTTTGGCCGCCGACCGCGAATTGGCCGAAGAGGCTTGGGCCGGCGACATCATCGGCATTCCCAACCATGGCCAGCTGCGCATTGGCGATGCTTTGACCGAGGGCGAGATCCTGCGCTTTACCGGCATTCCAAGCTTTGCGCCCGAATTGCTGCAAACCGTGCGTGCGGGCGATCCGATGAAGGCCAAGCATCTGGAAAAGGCGCTGATGCAATTTGCCGAAGAGGGGGCTGCGAAAGTCTTTAAGCCGATGATCGGTTCGGGCTTTATCGTGGGTGTCGTCGGTGCATTGCAGTTCGAGGTTCTGGCCAGCCGGATCGAGATCGAATACGGCCTGCCGGTTCGTTTCGAGCCCTCGCAATTCACCTCGGCGCGCTGGTTGTCGGGACCAAAGGACAAGGTCGAGGCCTTTGTGAACACCAACAAACAGCACATCTCGCAAGATCACGACGGCGACATGGTCTATCTGACCCGACTGCAGTGGGACATCGACCGCGTTCAGCGCGATTATCCGGACCTGCGCCTGACGGCGACCAAGGAAATGATGGTCTAAGCCTCTGGCCGGGATCGCCTATGGGGCGGTCTCGGTCACCTCATCGGTCCAGACCTTGAATTCTTTGAGGCGATGCTGGCCAAAGCTGGACACCAATGCGACATCGGTGGCGTCGCGACCCACGCCCACGACGATCCGGCCCACCCTTGGGATGTGATTGCGCGGATCAAAAGTCCACCAGCGGCCTGAAAGCCAGACCTGCATCCAAGCGGCAAAATCCATCGGCACGGGCTCGGGCGGGATGCCGATATCGCCCAGATAGCCATTCACATAGCGCGCGGGAATATTCAGGCAGCGGCATATCGTGATTGCCAGATGGGCAAAGTCGCGACAGACCCCCGCGCGATCTTGCAAGGCGCCATAGGCGGTGCGGCGTGGATTGGCCGCTTGATAGTCAAACCGCATATTGGCATGGACCCAATCCACCACCGCTTGAACGCGCGCCCAGCCCGGGGGCAATGCGCCAAACGTCTCCCAGGCGAAATCACCCATCAGATCGGTTTCGCAATAGCGCGAGGCCAGCAAATAGATCAGGACCTCGTCAGGAAGCTGCGAAACGGGGATCTCTTGGGCGTCTTGCGCGATGGGATCGGGCAGGCCGCTGTCAGCGATCAGCGCATCGCTTTCCATCACGAACAGCCCGCCCGGCGCCGTCATTCGGGTGCAAAGATTGCCAAATCCATCGGTATAGGTGGATTTGGCAACCTCGGGCCAACTGCGCAACGTTTCATCGTGCCGCAGATCCATCCGCCGCTCGGGGCGGGCTGTCATCTGGGTAATCAGCGCAAGCGGCCCCGTGGTCTCGATCGAGATCCGGTAGCCATACCGGATCAGCATCAGACCACCGTTGCATCCATGGTAATTTCGGCATTCATCACGCGAGAGACCGGGCAACCTGCCTTGGCCTGCCGGGCGATTTCCAGAATTTTCTCGGGCTCGGCATCGGCGTGAATGCGCGTGGTCAGATGGGCGGTCTTGATGACAAAGCCGCTGGCATCCTTATCAAGGCCGATGGCACTTGAGGTGTCGATGCTGACGCCGCCGATCCCTGCTTCGGTCAGCATATTGGCCAGCGCCATCGAAAAGCACGAGGCATGCGCGGCGCCAATCAATTCCTCGGGGTTGGTGCCGGGCTTGCCTTCAAAGCGAGTGTTGAAGCCATAGGGCTGATCCTTCAATGCGCCTGACTGCGTCGAGATCTGGCCATTGCCGGTCTTGAGATCGCCTTGCCAATGCGCTGAACCTGTCTTGGTGATCATCATTTCCTCCTGTCACATCAAAAGCTGAATCACAGGGCAAACGCGCGCAGGCTTGTGCGGGTTCATTCAAGCGCCTATCGGAACGCGCGGAGGTGCTGTCAGATGCCGATTTACGAACTTGCTGCCCTTGGGGCTGCCCTGTGCTGGGCGGTGACGGGCATGCTATCCAAAGACGCTGCCGATGCCCTGGGGCCATTTGGTTTCAACCGTCTACGCGAGGCCATGGTCACGGCGATGCTGGCGGTGATCGTGATCGCGACCGGGCGCTGGCACGGGGTCAGCAGCGAGGATTTTCTGCGACTGGCCCTGTCGGGGGTCATCGGCATCTTCATCGGCGATACCATGCTTTACGTGGCGCTGGTACGGCTTGGACCGCGTCGGTCGGGCGCGCTTTTCGCGCTGAATGCGCCGATCGCAGCCATACTGGGTTGGGCAGTTCTGGGCGAGGATCTTAGCTTTCGGGCCGTATTGGGCGTGTTTTTGACCACTTGCGGAGTGGCAATGGCCGTGTTGGGCCGCACTGGCCGCTCGGGCGGGCATCGTTTCGAGGCCGTGCATGGTCCGATCTGGTTGGCCGTTGGCTTTGGCCTGATCGCGGCCAGCGGCCAAGCGGTCGGCTCGTTGATTGCCCGCCCGGTCATGGCGTCGGGGTTTGATCCCTATGTGGCCTCGCTGATCCGGGTGGGGGTGGCGGTGGTCTGCATCACTGCGCTGATGACGCTGCCGATTTCCGCCATCCGCCAGCGCGGACCGGTGACACCGCGCATTTTGGGCCTTAGCGCGCTGTCGGGGCTGATCGCCATGGTTATCGGGATGACCATGCTGATGTTTGCCCTGCAGGGCGGATATGTCGGGATCGTCTCGACGCTATCGGCGCTGTCACCCGTCTTGATTTTGCCGGTTCTATGGGTGGTGACTGGCCAGCGCCCCTCGTTGATCGCTTGGGCAGGGGCATTGCTGGCCGTGGCTGGCATGGGGCTGATTTTTCTTTAATCGCCGCTATTTAGTCCAGATCCACGCCAGGGCTGTCCCCGCCAAGAGGCTGCAGGGGCTTGGGCATCGCAGACTGCCCAAGCCGTAACTGCGCCGCGCGGCCTAGCCAAGCAGCCGTTCGGCCTCTTGGATGGCAAAGCGGTCGGTCATGCCTGCGACATAATCCAGCACGACCCGCGCCAGCTCGGTCTGATCCGCCGCCGCATCGGCAAAGATGCGCCAATCCTGTGGCAGCTTGCCCGGATCCTCCAGATAAAGCGGAAACAGACCGTTCAACATTTCGGTGACGCGCTGGCGCTCGACCACGACCGAAGGGGCGCGGTACATGCGTTTGAACAGAAAACTTTTGAGCGCCTTGAGGTTTTGATACAGCGGCTTGGAAAAGCGGATGATCGGCCCCTCCATATCGCGGATATCCTGTGCGGACTGCGGTTGCAGGCTGCTAAGGCGGTTTTGCGCCACGGCGATCACATCTTCGACCATGACGCCAAAAACCCGGCGCAGCGCCTCGTGGCGGCGGCGCATGGGCTCAAGGCCGGGATGTCTGGCATCGACCTGGGCAAAGGCCTCGCCAATCACGGGCAGCTCGGCCAGATCATCCTCGGTGAAGAGCCCCGCACGTAGCCCGTCATGCAGATCGTGATGGTTATAGGCGACATCATCAGCCACAGCCGCCACCTGCGCCTCGGCGCTGGCATTGGTGTGCAGCTCTAGATCCCATTCGGCATTCACATCGGCCAAGGCATAGGGCAGGGGGCCGGTGATGGGGCCATTATGCTTGGCGATCCCTTCAAGGCTTTCCCACGTCAGGTTCAGCCCGTCGAAATCGGCGTAATGGCGCTCAAGCTTGGTCACGATACGCAAGGCCTGCGCATTATGGTCAAAGCCGCCATAGGGCGCCATCAACGCGGCCAGCGCATCTTCGCCGGTATGGCCAAAGGGCGGGTGACCCAGATCATGGGCCAACGCCACCGTCTCGGCCAGGTCTTGGTTCAGGCGCAGCGCCCCCGCGATGGTGCGCGCGACCTGTGCCACCTCGATCGTATGGGTCAGCCGGGTGCGGTAATAATCGCCCTCATGTTCCACGAACACCTGGGTTTTATGCTTGAGGCGACGGAACGCGCTGGAGTGGATGATGCGGTCGCGATCACGCTGCCATGGGCTGCGAAAGGTCGAAATCGTCTCGGGCCAGCGGCGGCCGCGGCTGTCATCGGGCTGGCAGGCATAGATTGCGGACATGGCATTCCTTGCAGCTGTTCACTGCAAAGCCTATATTCGAGTCTCCTAGACGGAAATGGGAACGCCTCATGAACGTGGCACTCAACTTGCCCCCAAAAGTGACAGACCGGGCTTTTACCCGGCTGGCCGAGATCAACGAAACCGGACCGGTGCGCCCTTTGCGCGTCGCCGTTTTGGGTGGGGGATGCTCGGGCTTTCAATATGACATCCGCCTGGATGACCTGGCCGATGATGATCTGGTCTTGCAGCAGCAAGGCCAATCGGTCGTGATCGACCCGGTCTCGCTGCCCTTTCTGACTGGCGCAGTGATCGATTTCGCAGATGAGTTGATCGGTGCGCGCTTTACCATCGAGAACCCCAATGCGACCTCGTCTTGCGGCTGTGGGACGTCGTTCTCGATCTGATGTGGATTGAAATAGGCGTCATCCTTGTTCTGACAGTGGTGAATGGCCTTTTGGCTATGGCCGAACTTGCCGTGGTCTCGTCGCGCCCTGTGCGATTGGCCTCGATGGTCGAAAAAGGCAGCCGGGGTGCGCGGATCGCCCAGCAATTGCGCGAAGAGCCGGGCCGTTTCCTGTCTGCGGTTCAGGTTGGCATCACGCTTGTGGGCATTCTGAATGGCGCGGTTTCTGGCGCTACACTGGGCTTGCGTGCATCGGATGCGCTGGCCCGGGCGGGGGTTCCCCTGAGCTTGGCCAGCCCCTTGGGCGTGGGCCTTGTGGTTGCAGCAATCACCTATCTTTCGTTGGTGGTTGGCGAATTGGTCCCCAAGCAGATCGCGATGGCCCGCCCCGAGGAAATCGCCGCAAGGGTCGCCCCGGCGATGCGCATTATCGCCAAGATCGCCACGCCGCTGGTGTGGCTGCTCAATGGCTCGACCAAGCTTATTTTGCGGCTGATCGGGGTCGAGGCGAAGGATGACGACGACATCACCGATGAAGACGTGCGCATGACCATCGCCGAGGCCACGCGCGTGGGCGTGCTGCTGCCTGATGAGCGTGGCATGATCGCGGGGGTGATGCGCGTCGCCGATCGTACCGCCCGCGCCATGATGACACCGCGCCGCGATGTCGAAACCGTCGATGTGCAAGACAGCCCCGAGGTGATCTTAGAAAAGGCCCGCAATGCGCGTGCCTCGCGCATGCCGGTCTGTGACGGTTCCGAGGATAATATCATCGGTGTCGTCGCGATCCGTGATCTGATCGGCAACGACGCGCCTGATCTTCTTGGCCTTTTGCGTGACGCGCCCATGGTGCTCGACAGTGCCAAGGCGATGTCGGTGGTCGAAATCATGCGCAAAACCCCCGAGCGGATGGTGTTTGTCTATGATGAGCTGGGCCATTTTCAGGGTGTGATCACCACGATGGACCTGCTCGAGGCGATCGCGGGCGATTTCGACGATGGTGATGGCGACGAGCCTGATATCGTGCGGCGCAGCGACGGCAGTTGGCTGGTGGCGGGCTCGGAAAGTGCCGATGAATTTGCCAGCGAAACTGGCTTTCCTCAGCCCCTGCCCGAGGGGGATTATTCGACCGTTGCAGGGCTGGTTCTGAATATTCTTGGACAGATCCCGCGCACGGGTGACACATTCGAATTCGCGGGTTGGCATTTCGAGGTCGCCGATATGGACGCCATGCGCATCGACAGGCTGATCGTGACAGCCCCGCACGGCCCGCTTAATCCGGTGCAGGATCCTCGTTAAAGCGCAACGTGTTCATGAAGGGATCGATCACCGTCATCATCCGGCCCCAGGGCATCGTCTCGATGCCGGGCCGGTTGAACGGATAGTCGCGGGCGATGATCTCGGCGTGAAAATCGCTTAGGCCCAGCATACGCACGAAAACCGTTGAGCCGGGTGTGGCATCGCCGTGATGCTCGCTTAGGTGCAGGACCAATCCCGCCCGGCTGACCTGCACATAAAGCGGCGCATGTTCATGAAAGCGATGCTCCCAATCCCAGCTCATCCCCAGAAAACCACAATAAAATCCATAGGCCTTGCCCGCATCAAAGATGCGCAGAACCGGAGCGGTTTCTGTGAACTTCATTTGCCTCTCTCCCCGGTTCCGGGATATGGTGCCATCATGAAGATCGCGAGTTTCAATATCAATGGCGTGCGCGCCCGTATCCAGCAATTGACCGATTGGCTTGCAGCCTCTGCGCCAGATGTCGTTGTCTTGCAGGAAATCAAAACCCAGGATGAGACCTTCCCGCGCGAAATGCTCGAGGATCTTGGCTGGAACGTTGAAACCTTTGGCCAAAAGGGCTTCAACGGCGTTGCAATCTTGTCAAAACTGCCGCTCGAGGACGTCACCCGCGGCCTTCCCGGCGATGAAGACGACCTTCAGTCGCGCTGGATCGAGGCCACAGTCACGGGCAGCCGCTCGGTGCGCATTGCCGGGATGTATCTGCCCAATGGCAATCCCGCACCGGGGCCGAAATATGATTACAAGCTTGCCTGGATGGAGCGTCTGAACCGACACGCTCAGGCGCTTCTCAAAACCGAGATGCCGGTGGTGATGCTGGGGGATTACAATGTCATCCCACAGCCTGCCGATGTTGCCTTCCCGGAAAAATGGCTGACCGACGCGCTTTACCTACCCCAAAGCCGCGCCAGCTTGCGCCGCATTGAATATCAAGGCTGGACCGACGCCCTTCGGATCCGCAACCTTGACCTTGCCAAAGGGCCCTTCACCTTCTGGGACTATCAGGCAGGCGCTTGGGAAAAGAACAATGGCATTCGCATCGATCACCTGTTTCTTAGCCCGCAAGCGGCTGATCTGATGCAGGATGCCGGCGTGGACCGCGATCAGCGCGCGGCGGAAAAGCCAAGCGATCATGTCCCCGTATGGGTCGAACTCGCAGCCTGAAGATGTGCAAGCACCGGCTCTAGGTGCTGTCTCTCATGTTTAAATATCCACTTTAAATATCCACGGGGGGATCAACCCCATGGGGTTGATGGGGGCGGTCAGCCCCCAGCCCCAAGTGCCGTTCCATCAAAGACACCTGAGCCAGGCAAAAGCGCTTCTTTGGCACAAAGCCTGATCTTCGCGCCCTTAAATGGCACAGGGCCGCGCATCGGATAGGCTTGCCCCTCGCGGCTTCCGCCACGCAGATAAGCTTTCGTCAGCTCACGGCCAGAACCTGGCGCCAGAACCTAGGGCCGAGCCTCAGTCCTCGTCGTCCGGATCCTCGTCGTCATCGCCAAAACGCGCATCATCATCATATTCATCCTCGCCTTCGGGGACGAATTTCGACGACAGCGCCATCGAGCGATTGTCATGGCTGGGGTCCATGACGATGTCCGAGGGGATCTCGCCCGACAGCCATTCGCGGATCTCCTCGCGCGCCTCGCGCGGGTCCTGTTCGGTGACTTCGGCGATATAGGTGATAAAAGCGCGCTGATCCCCGTCGATTTCATCTAGCTCGGTTTCATCGACATCGGGCCATTTCTCGGCGATTGCCTCGTAAAAAGCGCTCCAATTATCCTGAACTTGCTGCCATTTCATCAATAGCCTCCTCCGCTGCCGACATTGGTCTGGACCATGCGCGATGCGCCAGTGATATCCTCGCCAACGCCTGCAATCGTATTGCATCCAGACAGTGTGAGGGTCGCCAGAACTGCGGCGGTGAACACTCTCTTCATTCCTTCTCCTCTTGCCACCAGAGTTCGGGCAGGAACCCCGGCCAATCGCCATAAAGCGGTATGCGTTTAGGATAATGCAGGTCAGCGCTATGGGCCAAGCGCGAAATCTGCGCATAGCTGACCGGGACAACATAGCGCCCGGCCGTCAGAACACGGTCCAGTGCCCGCACCGCAGCGCGGTAATTCTCGGGTGAATCTGCGCTCAGCATGGCATTGATGGCGGCTTCGGCGGCGGGGGAATCCATCCCCATCCAGTTTTTCGTCCCCGGCTGAGTCACGCCATCGTGACCCCAGTAAAGCCGCTGTTCATTGCCCGGAGACAGCGAAAGCGCGCGTTCATACCAGGTCATATCGAATTGATAATTGTTGGTCCGCTCGATGAATTGGGCCGAATCAAGCAAGGTGACGCTGGGGCTGATCCCCAGATTGCGCAAAGATTCGGCATAGATATCGACGATCTGACGTGTTTCAGAACTGGTGCGCATCGCCGAGCCTGCCTGATTAAGCAAGATCTCGAAGCGAAAGGGCGCACCCTGATCATTGCGCAGGACGCCATCCTCATGAACCCGCCAGCCCGCCTCTTCTAGCAGCGCCAAAGCGCGCCGGATGCCGTCGCGGTTCAGCGCGCGAACGCCGCCCTCGGGCAGGGTATAGCCCTCGATGGTGCCGGGCGGCAGATCGGCGGCAAAGGGGGCAAGGATTTCGGCCTCGCGGCCGCGGGCGGGCCCATGATCCATCCCCAGATCCGAATTCGAGAAATAGCTGCTGACCCGTGGATCTTTTCCGCCGGTCAGGGTCTGGTTGATGAAGCGAAAGTTGAAGGCCTCGATCATGGCCTGCCTGACGCGCCAGTCCTGAAACAGCGGATTGCGCGTATTCATCACCAATCCCATGATGCCCGACGGCCGATGGTGCGGGATTTCGTCTTTGACCACGCGCCCCTCGCGCAGGGCAGGAAAGTCGAAATCGCGCTCCCATTTGGCGGCTACCAGCTCGCGCCAGACATCGACCTCGCCGGCCTTGAAGGCTTCGAACATGGTATTGGCATCGGTGAAGTAATCATAGCGCAGCCGGTCCATATTGTTCAGCCCGCGATTGACCGGCAAATCCTTGCCCCAGTAATCGGGATTGCGGCGAAAGGTGATGCTGCGACCGGGATCGACCTGATCGATGACATAGGGGCCCGAGCCGATGGGAACCTCAAGGCCCGACTGGCTAAAGTCTTTGCCCTCCCATTGCGCTTTTTTCAGGATCGGGCGTAGCCCCATCAGCAAGGGCAGCTCGCGGTCCGTCTCGGTAAAGGTAAAGCGCACGGTGCGGGGGCCTGTGGCCTCGGTCTTGGCCACGCGCGACCAGACAGCGCGGTAGCGCGGATGTCCCTGTGTGCCCAGGGTTTCATAAGACCAGATCACATCATCCAGCGTGACGGGTGAGCCATCCGAAAAGCGCGCTTCGGGGCGCAAAGTAAATTCGACCCATGACCCATCGGGCGCGGCCTCGACGCTTTCGGCCAGCAACCCATAAAGGGTAAAAGGCTCATCGATCGAGCGATACATCAGGCTTTCTGCGACATGCACCCCGACCGCCCAGACGGGGTTGCCTTTTAGCACCCAGGGCTTGAGTGAGTCGAAACTACCCGGCTCGGCAAAGCGAATCGTGCCGCCTTTGGGGGCATCCGCCCGGGAATAGGGAAGGGATTCGAACCCTGGCTTCAGGGCCGGTTCTCCAAAGATTGCAATGGCATGGGATGGTTCGGCAAGGCTTGTCAGAGGCATCCCTGCAACACCGATAATTGTCACCAGAATGCGCAGAATCGCGGATTCGTTAGAAATTTTAAAGAATCGCATCCGAGTCCTGTCCGGTTTTTCTTAATTCGCTCGATTGAGAGGGCAGATTAACCCCGGCTTAACCCAGTAGCAAACTTCCTCCTTGGACTCATAAGGGAAAAAGCTTATAGATAAGGCACTGCTCGATAGGTTTCTTGCCTGTATGAAACCTGCCTCATGACTTAGCGCCCGCCTTGTGCGGGCGTTTTTTTATCTGGAACTTCGCTCTTGGGAATGCGGTTATGCTGCATGTGCAAACGTGATGCGAGGCTTTGCGATGTTCGAGAAATTCCTTAAGGGCAAAACGGCGGTCGTGACTGGTTCCAACTCTGGGATTGGCCTTGGCATTGCGCATGAGCTGGCCCGCGCAGGCGCCGATCTGGTGATCAACAGCTTTACCGACACCGCCGAAGATCACGCGCTGGCCGCAAGTATTGCCAGCGATTACGGCGTCAATGTCCGCTATATTCAGGCGGATATGTCCAAGGGGGCCGAATGCCGCGCCCTGATCGAAAAGGCCGGGGTCTGCGACATCTTGGTTAATAATGCGGGCATTCAATATGTCGCGCCGATCGACACATTCCCGGTCGATAAATGGGATGCGATCATTGCGATCAACCTGTCTTCGGCCTTTCATACCACGGCCGTCGCATTGCCGATGATGCGCAAGTCGGGCTGGGGGCGCGTGATCAATATCGCGTCCGCCCATGGTCTGCGCGCGTCAGAGTTCAAATCTGCCTATGTGGCCGCCAAGCACGGCATCGTCGGCTTTACCAAGACGACGGCGCTGGAATGTGCGCGCGATCACATTACCGCTAATGCCATCTGTCCGGGCTATGTTTTGACCCCCATCGTCGAAAAGCAGATCCCCGATCAGATGAAGACCCACAACATGAGCCGCGAAGATGTCGTCGCCAAGGTCATGCTTCAGCGCCAACCCACCGGAGAATTCGCCACCACCAGCCAGATCGGCGGCACGGCGGTCTTTTTATGCTCTTCGGCTGCCGATCAGATTACGGGCACGACGATCTCGGTCGATGGCGGTTGGACGGCAATGTAGCGCGCCGGGCGAAAGGCCCATAGGTTTCGGATCAAGATGGCCGCCTTTTGGGGCGGCCATCTGCTTTGTGCGGGGTGGCTTTTCGACCGCGTCCGCAACCATGTGGCCGGATTTGGTACCAAGGCAGACATGGCTTGCCGTGGCCCCTCACCTGATGGGTTTCAGGCGACGGGTGAAGTTGCTAGAAACGCGATAAGCAGGGCAGGCGCACCGGCTGGCCATCATGCGATGACATCAACGCGGTGGCGTACCACCGGTCGCGCAGGCAAGACGAATTCAGACAGTCGGGGTGAGCAATTGCAGCAATATCACGAGGCACTTCGCACGGTGCTGGAACAGGGGCATCCGTCAAGCGACCGCACCGGAACGGGTACGATTTCCTATTTCGGATTGCAGTGCCGTTATCCCTTGGCGAATGGCTTTCCGCTGGTCACCACCAAGAAGTTGCACCTGAAATCGATCATTCACGAGCTGCTGTGGTTTTTGTCGGGCAGCACCAATATCGGCTATCTCAAAGAAAACGGTGTGTCGATCTGGGATGAATGGGCCGATGAGAAGGGCGATCTTGGCCCGGTCTATGGCCATCAATGGCGCCATTTTCCCAAACTGGTCGAAACCGACCTAGAAACGGATGGACGCCCGCTTTATTTCGCCGATCAGGTCGATCAGATCGACGATCTGATCAAGGCGATCCGCCAAAGCCCCGACAGCCGCCGCCTGATCGTTTCGGCATGGAACCCCGCCGAGGTGCCGCAAATGGCACTGCCGCCCTGCCATACCCTGTGGCAGGTCCGGATTCTGGCCGGTAAATTGCATCTTCAGCTTTATCAGCGCTCGGCGGATATGTTTCTTGGCGTTCCTTTCAATATCGCCTCTTATGCGCTGTTGCAGGTGATGCTGGCGCATGTGACGGGCTATGAGCCGGGCGATTTCATCCATTCCATCGGCGATGCCCATATTTACAGCAACCACCTGGATCAGGTGCACACCCAGCTTGCTCGCCAGCCCAAGCCCTTGCCGCGGCTGCGCCTGACGCGTGATGTCAGCTCGATCTTTGATTTCAAATATGAGGATTTCGAATTTTTGGATTATGATCCCGATCCCGCGATCAAGGCGCCGGTGGCGGTATGACACTGACCCTGATTGTTGCGCGTGACCGCAATGGCGCGATCGGCCGCGATAACGATATTCCGTGGTTTGCCCCCGAAGATTTGGCCTCGTTTCAGCGCGAGACGACCGGCGGGGCGCTGATCATGGGGCGCAGGACCTGGGAAAGCCTTCCGGTCAAGCCTTTGAAGTCGCGCTTGAATTGCGTAATCTCGCGGGACCGGACCTTGACCGAGCATGTCTTTTCCAGCCCGTTTGAAGCCGTGGATTTCGCCTATGCTTCGGCCTATCGCCGCGTCTATGGAATCGGGGGGGCCGAAATCTATCGCAGCCTTTTGCCTGTCGCCGATCGGCTGCTGATCACCGAGGTCGATCTTGCCGTCGAGGGGGCCGATGCTTTTTTCCCTGACTTTCCTGCTGCGCAATGGCGCATGATCGGTCGCGTCGAGTTGCGTGCCCAAGATCCCGGCTGCGTCTTGACGGAATATCTGCGTCAAAATTAAGGCAGGGGCCGGTTGGCCCCGCCATTGCCAACCACCAAGGGGCTGTGCCAGTCTTTGGCCAAAGCCAAGGGGGGCAAGATGAACATCCGTTATTTGCACACGATGGTCCGGGTTGCGGATCTTGAAAAGTCGATGGCATTTTACAGCCTGCTGGGCCTGCAAGAGACGCGCCGCATCGACAATGAAAAGGGGCGCTTTTCGCTGGTGTTCATGGCACCGCCCGGCCAGCCGGATTGCCCGGTCGAGCTGACCTTTAACTGGGATGGCGATGACGGGCTGCCCTCGGATAGCCGCCATTTTGGCCATCTCGCTTACCGGGTCGAGAATATTTACGAGCTTTGCCAAAAGCTGATGGATGCGGGCGTGACCATCAACCGCCCCCCGCGCGACGGGCATATGGCTTTTGTGCGCAGCCCCGACAATATCTCGATCGAATTGCTGCAAGAGGGGGATCACCTGCCGCCGCAAGAGCCCTGGGCCAGCATGGCCAATACCGGGCACTGGTGATCATCTCGGAGGAGGGTCATTGCGACACATTATAGGATTGGCAGTTCTGGCCTTGCTTTGCCCCCTTGCTGCGGGAGCCGAGCGGGCCATTCAGGATGTCAGGCCGATGGCGCGCCCCGGGGGGCAAGACCAGCCTGCGCTGGATTTGGGTTTGGTCAATCAACCGCCCGCGCCTGCAATGATCAGCCCCTGGCTGCGCTCGACCATCAATGCCGCACGGGGACAGGTTGGCGTCACGGTCAGCTATGACCCGGCCTATTCCAGCCTTGCCTTTCCCGGTGGTGACGTGCCCCGAGATCGCGGAGTCTGCACAGATGTCGTCATTCGCGCCTTGCGCGATGGCGCGCAAATCGACCTGCAACGTGCCGTGAACCACGATATGAAGGCTGCATTTGCCAGCTATCCAACGAACTGGGGCCTAAAGCGTCCCGATGCCAATATCGACCATCGCCGCGTCCCCAATCTGATCACATTTCTGACGCGGATAGGTGCCAAGCTGCCCCAGGATGCGCAATATCTTCCCGGTGATATCGTGACTTCGGTGCTGCCGGGCAACCTGCCGCATATCATGATTGTCAGCGACCGCAGTATTGGCGAGCATCCCTTGGTCATTCACAACATCGGCGCCGGCACCCGGGAAGAGGATGCCTTGATGCGCTATCCGCAAACGGGGCACTTTCGCCTGAACGAGACCGCCCTGGCACGGCTGCGGGCGCTGGATCAGTAAATATAGCGGATACGTTCGGTCCAGAAGCGTTCGATGCGGCGCCATTGCAGGTTCACCTCTTCGATCGCGGGGCTGTCCAGGATGCCCGACGCCTCTAGGTCATCGGCATGGCTTGCGAAAAGGTTGGTGATCGTGTCGCGGATATATTCGCCCTGCGGCGTCAGCCGCACACGGACGGAACGGCGATCTGCCTCGCTGCGCTCGTGGCTGACAAAGCCCATTTGCACCAGCTTTTTCAAATTATACGACACGTTTGAACCTTGATAGATCCCCCTCGAGCGTAATTCGCCTGCCGATACCTCTGCCGTGCCGAGGTTGTACAGGATCAATGCCTGAACCGGGGTCAGATCGTCACGACCAAGCCTTTCGAATTCGTCCTTGACCAGATCAAGCAGCAGCCGGTGCAGGCGTTCCAGAATCTGAAGGCTTTCGATATAGGATCCAGCCCGGTCGTGGGCGAGAGTAGGGCGCATGGCCTGAGCAATATTGCGGGACATCTGCATTTCCGTGAAAGAACATTCACGAACCAATCTGCGATAATTTCCCCAATCTTCGGTTAATTGCTGCGAAAATACGGCTTAGCGGCGCAGTCTATTTAGTGAAAATGCTGCGATTCGATCCAAAAGCGCGACAAATTCGGTGGGGCCGGGGGCTTCGCCGCGCGATCTGGCGGTGATCCAAGGATAAAGATCCTGGTCATTTTCGTTCAAAAGCCCCTCGTATAGCTCAAGTTCGGCGTCGTTCAGCTTGCCAAGTTCGCTGTCCGAGAAGGGGCCAAGGATCAGGTCCATTTCCTTGGTCCCGCGCCGCCAGCTGCGCATCGACAGCCGTTTCAGTCTTGCTTCGTCTTGAGTCACGATCTTTCACCCCGGTTGCCTGCCACCCCCAACCGGCCTAGAAGAAAGCCGCATCAGTTGCAGGAATGTCCGATGAGCTTTTTGTCCCAGACGCTCGCCCGCGTCAAACCCTCGCCGACCATCGCCATCACCAACCGCGCCCGCGAACTGGCCGCGGAAGGTCGTGACATCATCAGCCTTTCGGCCGGAGAGCCGGATTTCGACACCCCCGCCCATATCCGCGAGGCCGCCAAGGCGGCGATCGATGCGGGCCATACCCGCTATACCGCTGTCGACGGTATTCCCGAACTCAAGAAGGCGATCTGTGCCAAGTTCAAGCGCGAGAATGGGCTGGATTACACCCCCGCGCAGATCACCGTCGGCACCGGCGGCAAGCAGATCCTTTATAATGCGCTGATGGCGACGCTCAACCCGGGCGATGAGGTCATCATTCCCGCGCCTTATTGGGTAAGTTACCCTGATATGGTGCTGCTTGCCGGTGGCACGCCTGTCGCGATCGAGGCCGAGATGCAGCACGGCTATCGCATCTCGCCCGAACAGCTAGAGGCAGCGATTACCGACAAGACGAAATGGGTGATCCTGAACTCGCCCTCGAACCCGACCGGGGCGGGCTATAGCGCGGATCACCTGCGCGCCTTGGCCGATGTTTTGCTGCGCCACCCCAATGTCTGGGTTCTGGCCGATGACATCTACGAGCATCTGGTTTTCGACGATTTCAAATTCTCGACCATCGCGCAGATCGAGCCCAAGCTGAAAGAGCGCACGCTGACGATGAATGGCGTGTCCAAAGCCTATGCCATGACCGGCTGGCGCATTGGATATGGCGCGGCACCCGAGGTGCTGATCAAGGCCATGAGCAAGCTGCAATCGCAATCGACCTCGAACCCCTCCTCGATCAGCCAATATGCTGCGCTGGCGGCGCTGGAAGGTCCGCAGGATTACATTTCGCAAAGCCGCGCCGTCTTTGAGCGTCGCCGCGATCTGGTCGTTGCGGGACTAAGCGAATGCCCCGGCATCATCTGCCCCAAACCCGAGGGGGCGTTTTATGTCTATCCCTCGATCCGCGATCTGATTGGCAAGACCTCGGCCGGTGGGGCGGTGATTTCGGATGACGAGGCTTTCGCAACCGCGCTTTTGAACGAAACTGGCGTTGCGGTGGTCTTTGGCGCGGCCTTTGGTCTTTCGCCGCATTTCCGCATCTCTTACGCAACCTCGGATGAGGTGCTGGCGGATGCTTGTGCCCGCATCAAAAGCTTTTGCGAGGGGCTGCGCTAGATCAGGCACAGCCACCTGGCGCCGCATGAAGCCGTCCCTTCGGGGGCGGCTTTTTTCTTGCGAAAGGGCCAGATGGCCCAGTCTTTTCTGGACAAGATCATCGCGGACCCTACAAGTCTCGCACAGTCGCCGCGAACGGGAGGAAAGCTTGATGGACCTAATGATCGACGACGCATTGGCGCGCGCGGGGGCGGGGCGCTTTCAGCGAAGGCTTTTGGGCATTTTCGGACTGGTCTGGACCGCAGATGCGATGCAGGTCATCGCCATTGGCTTTACGGCCGCCTCGATCGCGGCCAGCTTTGATTTGACCGTGCCGCAGGCGCTTCAGACCGGTACGCTGTTTTTTCTGGGCATGTTTGTCGGCGCATCGCTTTTTGGTCGGATCGCCGACCGGGTTGGACGGCGCAACGTCTTGTTGCTGACCGTCGCCTGCGAGGCGCTTTTTGGGGTGCTATCGGTCTTTGCGCCCAGCTTTGGCGTGCTGTTGGTGCTGCGCTTTTTGACCGGCATGGGCGTGGGGGGCACGCTGCCTGTCGATTATGCCATGATGGCGGAATATCTGCCGCCCAAAAACCGCGGGCGCTGGTTGGTCTGGCTAGAGGGCTTTTGGGCGATCGGCACGATTATTGTCGCCGTCACAGCCTGGTTGACCAGCGTTTACCTTGAGGCGGATGCCTGGCGCTGGATTTTCGCCGTTTCCACCGTTCCCGCATTGATTGGGGTCTGGCTGCGGCTTTGGGTGCCGGAATCTCCGATGTATCTGATCAAGACGGGCCGCGACGCCGAAGCGCGCGAGGTCATTGACCGCGTGTTGCAGGTCAACGGCGCCGAACCCTTGCCCGCCAATGTCCGGATCGTCCCCACACCCACAGAAACCACGCCGGGCGGCCTGTTCGGCCCGGTGCTGCGGCGGCGGACGCTGGCCATCCTGGCGGTTTGGTTTCTGGTCTCGCTTTCCTACTACGGGGTCTTTGTCTGGTTGCCGCCGCAATTGGCGGGGTCGGGCTTTGGCTTTGTGCGCGGCTATGGCTTTTTGGTGGTGATGGCACTGGCGCAGATCCCCGGCTATGCGCTGGCCGCGCATGGGGTCGAGACCTGGGGGCGGCGTCCGACCTTGCAGATGTTCCTGATCCTGTCGGCGCTGGGTTGTCTGCTGTTCACGATCGCCAGCAGCACGGTTTTGGTTGCGGGATCGCTTTTGCTGATGAGCTTTGCCTTTCTGGGCACCTGGGGCGCGCTTTATGCCTATACGCCCGAGCTGTACCCGACCGGCTTGCGCGGCTCGGGAATGGGCATGGCTGGGGCCGTGGCACGGGTGGGGGGATTGCTTGCCCCCTCGTTGCTGGGCTCGGTGATCGCGCAGGGGTTTGGCGTGGCCATTGGCCTGTTTGCTGCGCTGATGATCTTGGGCGCGGCCATGACCTTGCTGATCGGTGTCGAGACGCGCAACCGCTCGATCGGCTAGGGCCATTTGGTCAGCACAAACCGGCTGGGCTGAATGGCGAGGCTGGGCCGACGAGCCGGTTTGCGCTGAAGAGCCGGGGCTTAGGCAGAATAAAGAGGGGCGGGGCCAGCGGGCCTTGCCTCTTTTCCATTGGCCTTTCCCCTCTATGCCGGGGCAGGGCAGGGCAGGAAAAGGCTGGCGCAACCCTAAGCCGCCCCTTGCAGGTCGCGCCACACTTTGGCAGGTGGAGGCATGACAAGCGTGACCCAAGCCTATGAGGCCCGCGTTGCCGCCGGCGCTCTGCAACCTGATCCCGCGCAACGCGCGGTTCTTCCTGCTCTTGATGCGCTGGTCGCCCGGCTTGCCGCGTCCGCCCCAGCCGCGCCAAGCGCCAAAGGCGGCTGGCTGGCCCGCCTGACGCGCGCCGCGCCGCCGGTGGTTGCCGCGCAAAGGGGGCTGTATCTATGGGGCGGTGTCGGGCGCGGTAAATCCATGCTCATGGATATGATCATGGATTGCGCCCCTTTGTCGGCCAAGCGGCGGGTCCATTTCCACGAATTCATGCAAGAGGTCCAAGCCGGCCTGAACCGCGCGCGGCAAAAGGGCATGGCCGATGCGGTGGTCCCTGTTGCCAATGAGATCGCAGATCAGGTCCGGCTTTTGTGTTTCGATGAAATGCAGATCACCGATATTGCTGATGCGATGATCGTGGGCAGGCTGTTTCAGGTGCTGTTCGAGCGCGGCGTGACCATTGTCACCACCTCGAATCGCGTGCCCGAGGATCTGTATAAAAACGGCCTGAACCGTCAGCTTTTCCTGCCGTTCATTGCCATGATCCGCGATCGTATGGATGTGGTCGAGCTGGTCTCGACCCAAGATCACCGGCAGGGGCGCCACGAAGGTGGCCAGGTTTGGTTTGCACCGGCCGATAAAGATGCCCACCAGGCTCTGGAGGCGATCTGGGCTGATCTGACGCAGGGCCAACCCGCAACGCCTTTGCTGATCGAGGTCATGGGGCGGCAGGTCGAGATCCCCAAACATGTCGGCCGCATTGGGCGTGTGGGCTTTTGGGATCTGTGCGGACGTGCGCTGGGACCGGCGGATTACCTTGCGGTTGCCGAGGCCTTGGATGTGATCATGATCGAGGGGATCCCAAGGTTGAGCGCCTCGAATTTCAACGAGGCCAAGCGTTTCGTGACGCTGATCGACGCGCTTTACGAAGCCAAGGTCAAGCTGTTTGCCAGCGCCGCCGATGTCCCCGACCACCTGTATGCCGAGGGCGAGGGCGCATTCGAGTTTGAGCGTACCGCCAGCCGCCTGCACGAAATGCGCGACGAAAACTGGGGTAAGTGACTGGGGTAAGTGACTGGGGCAAGTGATCGGGCTGCCCCGGTTCGCCACAGGCGCGGCTGGGGCCATTAGTCACATTTGCCTGAGGCGCGGAACAATCGCCCAGCCCGCTGGTTTCCTGAACATGCCGTGGATCACTGGCTTTGGGAAAGGATACTGACGATGAATTTTCAATCGCAGGTAAGACCCGATATGGAAGTGGTGGGGGCCGATGGCGTCCATGTTGG
>NZ_DALZMB010000027.1:0-40099 GCF_032007265.1 Paracoccus sp. (in: a-proteobacteria)
AAAATAATCAGATCGCGCTAAACCTCAGCGCCATCCAAGCACATCATCTCCGGATTTCCTTGGCGGCGGCTTCACACCGTCGCTTCGGTGAGGAGATATCTAGGCCCCACGAACTGTGGCCGCAAGAGGAAAAAGCCAAGAAACTGATACAAAAGTCATAACTATCAGAAAACATGAGATTAATATGACGCTTTTGATCCGCATATTGGCCTGATTTTGCGGCCTTACGACGAATCGCGGACAAGAATCGGGGTGTTTTCCGGCCAAAACGGGCGAAAACCCCGATTCTTGCCTGCGAGAATCGTTTAGGCGCGGATCAGACTGCTGCTTTCATCCTGAAAGGCCGCGACGATCTTGTCCCAATAGGACTGCATGCCCGCGCGATCTTCGCTTCTATAAGAATAAAGGCGGATCTCGACATCGAGCTGCCATGCCGGCGCAGAAGAGGCCTGAATCAGAGCGCCTTGGGTCAGCTCGTCCTGAATGAGGCTTTTGGGCAGCCAGCACAGACCTTTGCCGCGCAGGGCCAGTTCCTTCAAACCGACGCTGATCGAATTTTCATGCACGACGCGCCGACGAAAGGGACGCTCGGTCAAAAGGCGCTGCAGTGCCGTGCCAAAGAAAGATGACAGGCCATAGTCCAGATAGGGCAATTCCCGTTTCTGTTTCAGCGCATGATCCAGAAGATCGCAGCCTTCGGCGCCTTGCAGATCTTCGGCGGGCAGAAGGTTGGGCGAAACGACCGGCACAACTGCCTCGCGTCCCAGGGTGATCCAGTTGAAATGCTCTGGGTCAAGCAGCATCGGCACATAAGGATGTGCGTAAGTCAGGAACAGATCGGCTTCGCCACTCACCAAAGCCTCGAGGTTGGCCTCGATCCCCCCCTTGTCGGGAATGACGCGGGTCACAGCCTCGGGCATGTGGGTTTCGATCCGCGCCAGACAATCGGGGAGCATGGTGACACTTAACGTATGCAGCGCCGCAAGGTTCAGGACCTTTTGTCGGCCATTGGGCGGACGCAGATGATCACGCGTGGCGTAAAAGACGCGAATGGCCTCTTGGGCGACAGGCAGGAAGGCCTTGCCCTCGCCGGTCAGCTCGGCGGGAATGCTGGCGCGGCTGATCAGCGCTGTGCCCAACCACCCCTCAAGTTGCTTGATGCGACGGCTGAAAGCGGATTGCGTAATATGTCGCGCTTCGGCCGCACGCGAAAAACTGGCCGTGCTGGCCAGCATTACGAAGTCCTCGAGCCATTTTAGTTCCATGTTCACCCTCTGCGATGGGCCATGTACTTATGGCGGGGCCGGAATAAGGAACAGATGGCGGGGCGGGGGTGAAAGAGAGCTATGCAAAAAGGGTCTACCTTAGGGAAAAACCGGCATTGGCCATTCCGCCACGCCCCAATTAGGCTGCCGCCCATCTGAAAATCGAGTAAAGATCATGACGCGGCACATCTATCTTAACGGCGAATATCTACCTGAAAACGAAGCGAAAGTATCGGTCATGGACCGGGGCTTTCTATTTGGAGATGCGATTTACGAGGTCACTGCGATGGTCGATGGCCATCTGATCGACAATGACCTGCATTTGGCCCGTTTCGCCCGTTCCCTTGCGGAATTGGGGATTCCCCTGCCCATGCCTCTCGAAAATGTGCGAGAGATGCAGATCGAACTGATCCGCCGTAATGGGATGACAGATGGCACGATCTATATGCAGGTGTCGCGCGGCGTGGCCGAGCGGAACTTCCATCCCGCGGCCGATATGACGCCCAGCTTTGTCGCCTTTACCCAGCCGCAAAAGCTGTATGATACCCCTGCGCAGAACAACGGCATTGCCGTCGCCTTGATGCAGGATCCGCGCTGGGACCGCCGCGACATCAAGACCGTGATGCTGCTTGGGCAAGTTCTGGCCACGACCCGCGCCAAGACCGAAGGTTATCAGGATGTCTGGCTGCATGAGGATGGCTGCATTACCGAGGGCGCATCCTCAACGGCATTCATCCTGACCCGCGATGGCAAGATCATCACCCGTCAGAACTCGCACGCCATCCTGCCCGGCTGTACCCGTCGTGCGGTTCTAAGCCTGGCTGAAACCCACGGCCTGACACTGGAAGAGCGCCCGTTCACGATTGCCGAAGCCCAAGATGCGGCCGAAGCATTCCTGACCAGTGCTTCCAGCCTGGTGATGCCGGTGGTGCGCATCGGTGAACAGGTGATCGGCGACGGCACCCCCGGCCCGGTCACGCGCCAATTGCAGCAGATCTATCTGGCCTCGGCCCGCGCCTGCGAAAAGATCACCTGAGCCCCTGGCTCTGCCATATTCATATAGAGAAAAGAAAAGGGGCCAGCTGGCCCCTTTTTTCATCCCGAACCTTTTGCTGGCTGCTGGATCAGCAGCCCCAAGTACGCTCAAGCACATTGATCCAGTTCTGATGGGTGATCTTGGCCAGATCCTCACCCTCATAGCCGCCCAGCTTCAGGGCATCGATCAGCTTTGGCAGGTCGGCGGCATCGCGCAATGCATCAGGAATGGTCGTGCCGTCAAAGTCCGAACCCAGTGCAATGTGATCGATCCCGATGCGGTCGACGATATAGTCGATGTGGCGCACCAACGCGGACAAAGGCAGCGACGTGTCGCGTTCGCCAGTCGGATTAAGGAATGACACGCCAAAATTGATCCCGACAAGGCCGCCGGTATCCTTGATCGCATCCAATTGGCGATCCGTGACATTGCGGCTGTGGGGGCAAACGCCATGGGCGTTGGAATGCGACGCGACCAGCGGCGCATCCGAAATCTTGGCAATATCCCAAAAGCCCGCGTCATTCATATGCGACAGATCGACCATGATCTTCAGCTCATTGCAGGCACGGATCAGCGCTTTGCCATGTGCGCTAAGGCCCGGGCCGATATCAGGCGTCGAGGGAAAGCGGAACGGCACCCCAAAGGCAAAGATGTTCGGACGGCTCCAGACCGGACCCAGGCTGCGCAGCCCGGCGTTATGCATCAGATAAAGCAGATCCAGATCGGCGCCGATCGCCTCGACCCCTTCGATATGCAAAACCGAAGCGAATGAGCCTTGTGCCATCGCGGCGCGGATATCTGCGGCCGAGCAGCAGATTTTCAACCCGCCTTTGGCCTCGCGCTCGATCCTGGCCAGGACAGCAGCCATGGCAGTCGTAACTTCCAGCGCCTCAGCCCGACCCGGCGTCGGCCAGTTGCCGTTGGAATCCAGCACACGTTCCGAGGGTACATAGACCGCGCAAAGCCCCCCCGCGAGCCCACCCTTACGCGCACGCGGCAAATCGATATGGCCGATGCTATCGCCTTCGATAAAGGCACGGATCGCCTCGGGTCCACCAGCACGCCAAATTCGCAAAAGGGCGTCATTATGGCCATCGAAAACCAGCGCGTCAGTCATATCGCTCATTCGTCATCTCCCAAAGCTTACCCATGTCTCGGACCGATAAGGCGAATTCGCAACCGCTGAATCGCCAAGGAGCAGAGCGACGGGCAGCCGATAACGGCATGAAATTGCGCGGTTATGCAATTGCGGTCTTATCTATCCCGGAATTGGCATTGGCGGCAGGTGAAATGCCCATGATAGCGCACGCTCGCGGCGATTGCGCTGTCTGCCTGGCGCTCCTTAGCGCGCGGACGCGATTTGCTCGCTCGAATGGTTCGTGAACTAGGGACAATCATCATGCTCTCCAGACGTCATTTCCTCGCCGGCGCAGCTGCCTTTCCGGCGCTTTCCTATCTGTCGCTGTCGAAGGCTTTCGCCGAAAATCCCAAGAGCATTCTTGTGGTCGCCCAACAGCTGGACAATATGACCAGCCTTGATCCCCATGAAAGCTTCGAAGCCATCGGCTCGGAGATCTGCGGGAACATGTATCAAAAGCTGGTTCACCCGAACCTGGAAGACCCCAACAAGGTCGATCCGCAAATCGCCGAAAGCTGGACCGCCAGCGAAGACGGCAAGACCTTTACCTTCAAGATCAAGCAGGGCGTGAAATTCTCGTCCGGTGGCGATCTGACCGCCGAAGATTGCGCATGGTCGCTTCAGCGCTGCGTCATCATGAACAAAGGCCCGGCCTTTATCATCACGCAATTCGGCTGGAATGCTGAAAACGCAGCGACCTCGATCACGGCGCCGGACGCCGAGACGCTGGTGCTGACCACGGATGAGCCGACCTCGGTGTCGTTCCTGCTTTACTGCCTGTCGGCCAACGTCGGCTCGATCGTTGAAAAAGCCGTGGCCATGGCCAATGAAGTCGATGGCGACCTCGGCAATGCATGGTTGCAGAAAAACTCGGCAGGTTCGGGCGAGTTCATGCTTCAGATCTGGCGTCCCAGCGACACCGTTTCGCTGCAGGTCAACCCGAACGGCGATTACAAAGGCGATCTTCAGCGCATCATCTTGCGTCACATCATCGACCCGTCGGCCCAGTTGCTCATGCTGCAAAAGGGCGATGTCGATGTTGCGCGCAACCTGACCAGCGAGCAGCTCAAGACGCTTAAAGACGACGCCAGCGTCAAACTGGTGCAGAAGTTCACGGCATCCTTGATGCTGATCTCGATGAACGTCGCCAATGAGAAGCTGAAAGACCCCAAGGTCTGGGAAGCTGTCAAATGGGCGATCGATTATCAGGGCATCCAGTCGAACATCCTGCCCGCGACCCACAAGGTCCACCAGTCGATCGTTCCAGAAGGCCTGCCGGGCGCAAATATGAATACGCCCTTCTCGAAAGACACCGCCAAAGCCAAGGCCTTGCTGGCCGAAGCGGGCTTTGCCAACGGGTTCGAGATCAACATGGACCATTATTCGGCCCAGCCTTACCCGGCAATTGCCCAGACCCTTCAGGCCAACCTTGGCGAGATCGGCATCAAGGTAAACCTGCTGGCCGCAGAAAACCGTCAGGTCCTGACCAAGATGCGCGCACGTCAGCACGAGATGGCGCTTTCGGCATGGGGCACGGATTACTTTGATCCGAACGCCAACGTCGATGTCTTCTGCGTCAACACCGACAACTCGGATGATGCGGCCAACAAGCCTTTCTGCTGGCGCTCGAACTTCCAAGACGAGAAGCTGGCAGCTTTGTCGATCGCGGCCCGCGATGAGAAAGACCCGGCCACGCGGATCGAGAAATACCTCGCTCTGCAAGACACCTATATGCAGAACAGCCCCTTTGCGATCATGATGCAGACCTCGACCACGGCGGCTTGCCGTCCCAATGTCGAAGGCATCCGCCTTGGTGCGCTGTCGGACAGCCACTCCTATGCGGGAACAACCAAGGCGTGAACAAGAGACTGAAAAGAACGGTCGGCATGCTCGGCAGCGTCCTCGCGACGCTGTTCGGGCTGGCCGTCGTCACCTTCATGATCGGCCGGGTAATGCCCGTCGATCCCGTGATTGCAGCGGTGGGCGACAACGCCCCCGAGGCAGTTATCCTGCGCGTCCGTGCCGAGATGGGGCTGGATCAGCCCCTGATCGTGCAGTTTGGCCATTATGTTTGGCAGATCCTGCATGGTGATTTCGGCAAATCCATCCTGACGCAAAACCCCGTGACCACCGACATCGCGCATTACTTTCCCGCGACGATGGAGCTGGCCACTTATGCATTGCTGATCGCAGTCTTGATCGGCGTGCCTTTGGGAATTCTGTCGGCGGTCAAGCAAGGCTCGGCGATCGATCAAATCATCCGCGTGCTTTGTCTCGCGGGCCATTCGGTTCCGGTATTCGTGCTGGCGCTATTGGCTCTGCTGATCTTCTATGCCGGACTTGGCATCGCCCCCGGCCCGGGCCGTCAGGACATCATCTTTCAAGATATGATCCCGACCGTTTCAGGGTTTCTGACCATTGACGCGCTGCTTGCAGGCGATTGGGGTGCATTCCGCGATGCTTTGGCGCATCTGGTGCTGCCGGTTTCGGTGCTCAGCTATTTCTCGATGGCCTATATCACCCGCATGACGCGCGCCTTTATGCTGGATGCGCTCAAGGGCGAATTCATCGTCGCGGCCCGTGCCAAGGGTCTGTCCTCGTCCCGCGTGATCTTTGGTCATGCCTTCCCGACGGTTGCCGTTCAGTTGATTACGGTGATCGCGCTGACCTATGCCGGCCTTCTTGAAGGCGCGGTGGTCACGGAAACGGTCTTTGCATGGCCCGGATTGGGTCAATATCTGACCGTCTCGCTGATGAACGCGGATATGAACCCCGTCGTCGGAGCCACGCTGCTGATCGGTTCGATCTATGTCGGGCTGAATTTGCTGGCTGACGTGCTTTACCGCGTCTTTGACCCGCGCGTGCAATAAGGGGCAATGAATATGCTAAGCACTTTCCGCACTTGGGCCATGGACGACATGCCCACCTCGCGCGCACAGGCAAGCTGGGGCCGTCGCTATCGGACCTGGCTGTCGCTGCGCCGCAACCCCTTGGCCATGATCGGCCTGATCGTCATCATGTTTGCCGTGCTGACCGCGCTCTTTGCACCGCTGTTGGCGCCGTATGATCCGGCACTGCAAGATCTGAACAACCGCCTTGCCCGCCCCTCGGCCGAGCATCTTTTCGGCACCGATGAGCTGGGACGCGATATCTTGTCGCGCGTCCTTTACGGCGGGCGCGTCACCCTGGGTATGGTCATCACCGTCGTGGTGATGGTCGCGCCGCTGGGTCTGGCGATCGGCTGTATCGCGGGCTATTTCGGCGGCAAGGTCGATACCGTTTTGATGCGCGTCACCGATGTGTTTCTGGCCTTCCCGCGCCTGATCCTGGCACTGGCCTTTGTGGCCGCGCTGCATCCGGGCGTTCAAAGCGCGGTTCTGGCGATCGCCCTGACCGCATGGCCGCCCTATGCACGTATCGCACGTGCCGAAACCATGACCATCCGCAACAGTGATTTCATCGCAGCATGCCGCCTGACCGGCGCATCGCGCTGGCGCATTGTCGGGCGACATATCGCACCGATGTGCGTGCCCTCGCTGATCGTGCGGGTGACGCTGGATATGTCCTCGATCATCATCACCGCCGCGAGCCTTGGCTTTCTGGGCATGGGCGCACAGCCTCCTTCGCCCGAATGGGGTGCGATGATCGCGACGGCACGCCAGTATATGCTGCAGCAGTGGTGGGTTGCGGTTGCGCCTTGTGTCGCAATCTTGCTGACCTCTTTGGCCTTTAACTTCTTGGGCGACGGCTTGCGCGATGTCCTTGATCCGAAACAGAACTGAAAGGGGCGATCATGCAGGTTGATATCCAAAACCTTCGCATTGCCTTTGAAAGCGATGGCAGAAGATTCGAGGCGGTTCGCGGCATTTCACTGTCGCTTGGCCGTGAAAAGCTGGGCATTGTCGGCGAATCCGGCTCGGGCAAATCACTGACGGCCCGTGCGTTGATGAAGTTGCTGCCGAAAACCGCCAAAATCACGGCGGATCGGATGCAGCTTGGGGATCTTGATATTCTCAAGACCCGCGAGAAGGAGATGCGCAAGGTCCGCGGCAAGCGGGTCGGCTTTATCCTTCAAGACCCGAAATACTCGCTGAACCCGGTAAAAAGCATCGGCTCGCAGATCGGCGAGGCCTGGCGTGAGCACAAGGGCGGCTCGCGCAGCGAAGTCCGCGACGCGGTACTTGACCTGCTGGAGCAGGTCAAAATCCGCGATCCGAAAAAGGTCTTTGACGCCTATCCGCACGAGATCTCAGGCGGAATGGGCCAGCGTGCCATGATCGCAATGATGCTGGCACCGGATCCAGAGCTGTTGATTGCAGATGAGCCGACTTCGGCACTGGATGCGACGGTTCAAGCCGAAATCCTGAGGCTGATCGACGATCTGGTCGATAGCCGCGGCATGGGGCTGATCCTGATCAGCCACGATCTGCCGCTGGTGTCGCATTTCTGCGATCGGGTCTCGGTGATGTATATGGGGCAAGTCATGGAAGAAATGGCGGCCTCGGATCTGCTCAAGGCCAAGCATCCCTATACGCGCGGCCTGCTGAACGGGATGCCGTCGCTGCTGCATCCCAAGCGTCGTCTGCCAGTTCTGGTGCGTGACGAGGCCTGGCTGAAGGAGAAAACCGCATGAGCGCACCGATGATTGACGTGCAAGACCTGCGCATCTCGTTCTCGGACCATGAAGTCGTCAAAGGCGTCGATTTCACCGTGGACAAAGGCGAGAGCTTTGGCATCGTCGGGGAATCCGGCTCGGGGAAATCGACGGTTCTGCGCGCATTGGCCGGGCTGAACGAGGATTGGCGCGGCAAGGTGCGCATTGGCAATGCCGATGTTCCCCTCAAGCGGCCCCCGGCCTTTTTCCGTCAGGTGCAGATGGTCTTTCAAGACCCCTTCGGCTCTTTGCATCCGCGCCAGACCATCGACCGGATCCTGTCAGAAATCCTGCTGGTTCACGGCATTGATGATATCGATGGCCGCATCAACCGGGTGCTGTCGGATGTGGCTTTGCCGCAATCGGCACGGTTTCGCTTTCCCCACCAGCTGTCGGGTGGCCAGCGTCAGCGCGTAGCAATTGCCCGCGCCCTGATCGCAGAGCCGCAAGTTCTGCTGCTGGACGAGCCGACCTCGGCCTTGGATGTCTCGGTTCAGGCCGAGGTGCTGAACCTTTTGGCCGATCTGCGCGAAGAGCGTGGGCTGACCTATGTCATGGTCAGTCACAACCTTGCGGTGATCGCGCATCTTTGCGACCGCCTTGGCGTTATGCAAAGCGGCAAGATGGTCGAACAATGCACTGCCGAACAGTTGCGGTTGGGCGATATCCACCACCCCCACACCCAAGAGCTGCGCCGTCTTAGCGTCGCTTTGGAAGAAGTCGCAGAATAAGAAAAGACTAAGGAACACGGAATGAACGCGCTGAACTGGGCCGCCGCAGAGGCGGCACTGGAAACCTCGGTAATCTGGGACAAAGATCAACCGGGGGGCGCGGTCATTTTGTTTGACCAAAGCGGCCTGCGTGCCTCGCGGGCTGCAGGGGTTGAAAGCCTTGCCACGGCGGCGCCTTTCAGCGTGGACAGCGTGGTTCGCTATGCCTCGGTCACCAAGCACGTCTTTGCCAGCTTTGTTCTGGCCCATCCCGAAGTGATCGGGTTGGATGATCCGCTTGGCAAGCATCTGCCTCAACTCGCCCCGGCCACAGCGGCGGTAACCGTCGGTCGCGCATTGGACATGTCGGGGGGAATTCCTGATACCCGCGAATGCCTGACCCTGATCGGGCATTCGATCTTTACCGAGACCAAAGCCCCGGATCTTTTAAACTTTCACGCTGGCATGAGCCGGCTGAACTATCCCACGGGCACCGAGGTTCACTATTCCAACGGCGGTTATCGTCTGGTGGAAGAGGCCATGCGCGCCCACGGCCTTGTCTTCGACGACTTCCTCAAATCCGAATTGCGTGATGCACGTGGTATCCGCATGCAGGCAGGCGAGATGTGGACAGATCCGGTCGCCGGGCTGGCCACCGGATATTGGCACGACGGAACGGCCTGGAAAATCGGACTGCAGGGCATGCACCTGTCCTCGGCCGGCAGCTTGATCGGCAGCGGGCGCGATCTGGCGCTTTGGGGTCAGGCTTTGCTGAACGATCAGGGAAGTTTTGCGGGGCGGCTGGCCGCGCTGACCGCAACCCGCCACATGGCTGACGGGCGTCCCACCGGATACGGCCTGGGAATGCGACGCCAGATGGTAGGTTCGCGTGAATTGGTCGGTCACGGCGGCTCTCAGCCGGGATTTAAATCCTACCTTCTGCTTGATCCACAAACACAAACCGGGATTGCCGTTGTCGCCAACCGCGATGACGTCAACACCTCGGGCATCGCCGCCCAGATCATGACCGCGCTTTTTGGGGAAAACCTGCCCACGCCGTCCTCGGATCTGGTGCCGGGCCTTTATGTCGCGCCAAAAGGTGCCGACTGGATCGAGGTATCCGCCAATAGCGTTTCCAGATTGGACGATGAGGTCGCCGTTTATACCGAAGCGCAGGGCGGCGTGGACAGCCAATCGCCCACTTCGCGGCTGGTCTTGCGGATGGCTGGCGCGGATATTGTCGGCGAGATTGGCCATGCGCCTGCCCGTTTCCAACCGGTCCAGCCCGAGCCCTTCCCCGCTGATTTGTGCGGCGCCTGGCATAGTCCTGAATTCGGCGCGTCCTTGGACATCCAAGACGGTGCGGTGATCATGGGTGCGGGGCCCACGCAGCGGGTTATGCCTTTGCAATCACTGGGCGGCGGGCGTTTTCTATTCACGCTGACGGACGGCCCCTGGGTTCGCCGCATTTGTCTTAACCGCCTATCGTCAGACCGCTTCGAACTGGCTTTGTCACGGGCACGGATGATCGAATACCGCCGCCGCGACTAAGCGGTATCGCCATTCGACAACGACTTGGGGGGCCAAATCGGCCCCCTACCCTATCCAGATGAACCCTATGGGAACCTTGCCACAGGATTCACGTTCTTTCAGCATCAGGTGATCACGACCCTAAAAAGAGGTTCGTTTCATGAGTGCTGCATCGACAATATTATCCCGTGCGGTTGACGCCCAAGACCATATACGCGGCGCGGCTACAGCCCCCGTGACGATTGTGGAATATGGCGATTACCAATGCCCCTATTGCGGACAGTCCTATGCGGTCCTGCGTCAGGTCCTAAGCCATAAGGACGCCGTCGCCGACAGCGTGCGTTACGTATTCCGTAACTTTCCCCTGAACCAGCTGCATCAATTCGCCGAACTGGCCGCTGAAGCGGCCGAAGCAGCGGGCGCCCAAGGCAAGTTTTGGGAAATGCATGGCACCTTGTTTCAAAACCAGCATCACCTGAGCGGAGATGACGTGGTGAACTATGCCGAAAACCTGGGACTTGATCTGGATCGCTTCATTTCAGATGTGAACCAGCGCAAATTCCGTCCGGTCATTGAGCGTGACCTGCAAAGCGGAATTGACAGCGGCGTGCATGGAACGCCCTCATTCTTCATCAACGGTAAAAGCCACGTCGGCGGCTTTGATGCAGAAAGCCTAAGGGCGGCGATCCTAGAGGCCGCACGGGCCTGAGAGGGGCAAGAGGCGGCATCCGCCCCCTGCCCTACCCTTATCTTGTTAGGCGTTGAAACGTCCGCGTGGGATACTGGTCGCCTGGAAGGTTTCAGCCGCTGCGCGCGACCAGCGTGCATGCCATTCACGCAGCTCGGGGATATTGTTTTCCTCTAGCAAAAAGCCAGTCGGCAGATGCGGATAAGCCTCGTTGCCGTCAAGGAATGTGCCGTCTTTTTGCCGGAACATGAAATGATAGGGCAATAGCTCGCCCGGGCTGCTCAGACCCGCAGCACCTGCGATCTCGCCCAAAGCATGCAACGTATTGCGATGAAAGCGCGCGACACGATCGCTTTTATCGCCGACATCGACGGCCCTTTGACGCATCGGGTCCTGCGTGGCAATGCCGACCGGGCATTTGTTCGTGTGGCATGATTGCGCCTGGATACAGCCGATCGCGAACATGAACCCACGGCCCGAGTTACACCAATCCGCACCCAGCGCCATGGCGCGGGCCATGTCAAAGGCGCTGACGATCTTACCTGCTGCACCGACCTTGATGTCATCGCGCAAACCAGCGCCGCGCAGCGTATTGTGAACGAAATACAGCCCCTCCAGCATGGGCATACCCACCCGGTTGGCAAATTCCAGCGGGGCGGAACCCGTCCCCCCTTCAGCGCCGTCAACGACGATGAAATCCGGGGATATGCCGGTCGAGAGCATGGCCTTGACCATGCACATAAATTCGCGCCGATGTCCGATGCACAGCTTGAAGCCGACGGGCTTACCCCCTGATAATTCGCGCAATTGCGCGATGAAGCGCATCATGCCTTCGGGCGTTGAGAACGTGCTGTGCGACGGCGGCGAGACGCAGTCCACACCCATGGGGATCCCACGTGCCTCGGCGATTTCGGCGCTGATCTTGGCGGCGGGAAGCATACCGCCATGGCCCGGTTTCGCCCCTTGGCTCAACTTCAGCTCGATCATCTTGATCTGCGGATTGGCCGCTTGCACACGAAACTTTTCCGGGTCGAAATGGCCATCATCGGTGCGGCAACCAAAATAACCAGACGCGACTTGATAGATCAGATCGCCGCCGTTTTCGCGGTGATAGCGACTTACGCCCCCCTCGCCCGTGTCATGGGCAAAACCACCCTTTCTGGCCCCTTGGTTCAGCGCAGAAATCGCATTTCCCGACAGCGCGCCAAAGCTCATTGCCGAAATGTTGTAAAGAGACGCAAGATAAGGCTGCCGACACTCGCTTCCACCGATCAGAACGCGAAAGTCGGTGTCCTTGATGACTTTGGGCGCAACCGAATGAGTGACCCAAGAATAGCCCGCGTCATAGACCTTTTCACTTGTGCCGAAGGGCCTCTTATCCTCTTGGCCCTTGGCGCGCTGATAGACCAGACTGCGTTGATCGCGGCTAAACGGCAGCTCATCGCTATCGCTTTCGATCATGTATTGACGAATTTCGGGGCGGATCGATTCCAGCAAAAAGCGAATATGACCGATGATGGGATAGTTGCGTAAGACCGCGTGGTGACGCTGCGAGACGTCATGCAGACCCAGCACCATCAAAAGGCCAAAAATGACGACAAATGGAAAAGCCACTGAATGGCCTGCGACCCAGAACCCAAGGCTGACCAAGACCATCACGATCGTCAGAGCCAAAATGCTATAACGCGCAAAACGCGTCAGATTCTTAAACTTCAAGACCCTTATCCCTTACACCCTGATCAGGTTTTGCCGCGATCATGCCGTCGCTGCATGAAGATCTCATTACCACATGAGGGTCAGCGGCGGACAGCTCTCAGAGGTGCTGACGAAGAGGTGATCAAGGGCACAAATCTGGGTCGGAAAATGTCGCGACCTTGGGGCAAAGGACCGCAAACAGCAAAATGGTGTTTGATCCACAGAAATGGTTGGGATTTCTCTCAGATTAGAGTAAATCTCCGGCGCAACATTTGCAAGTTATTGATTTTAGAATAAAAAATCCGCCACCCACATCAATCCGGGTGGCGGCCGAGATCTTCCCTGCGGGGAAGATCAGTTAATATCCTCGAGAAAAGCCTTGACGGCCGCCTCGAGTTTACGACGATCAACCGCCGAAAAATCACGCGACAACCTGATCTCGAGTCTCCCATTTGCGGCGGTGCATTTCGCCGTTCCCTGCGGGCGCTCAAGCTGAAAGGTGGTCTTGGCTTTCCCGCTTGCCAAAGGCGCGGCCTCGCCGGTGCGCTTGGCTTTGTTGCGCGGTGCCCCTGCCCCTTCAGCAAAGCGCCTTAGCACATGCAGCTCGTCGTTGACGGTCCGGCTTGACCAACCCCGCAGCTCTGATCGGATCGCATCTGACAACCCATCGACCTCTTGCAGCTTGCCAACCAGTTGCAGTCCAAGTGAACGTGGTATCTCGGAGATATGATGCAGGTCGTCACCTAGCTCGGACACAAGCTTGATGAAGGCGCGAATATAGCTGCGCTTCTGATAGCCCGCGGATTTAAACAAAAGCGCTACGGCCTTTTCAGGGTCGCTTTCGGCCGTGTCGGGATCATGGGCATAGTTCAGCGCGAGCTGCGCCATTTCACCGAACGAGATGTCCTTGCGCACTACGTTCTCGTCAACCATGCGGCGATACAATGCTTCTAGTGCGTCCCCACGTGCCGCAATGCCCGCGGGAATACGCCCCCATCTTTCGCTATCGCCGGTTTCCGTCAGCAGTGTCCTATAGGCAGAAAGCCTGCGCCAACCCTGGATCAGCTCGTATTGCCCGTCCTCGCGCGGCTCGACCTGGATGGCGTTTGACAGGCCGATTTCTCGGATTGAAACGACCAGCTCTGCCAACTCACGATCCTCGCCCGGCGCGCGGTCACGGATCAGCTTATCGGTGACAATGCGATCCAGCGGAATCAAATCGGTAATCAGACCTGCCTTTTTCAGGCGAACGTGCTCTTGAGCCAAGGCGTCATTTTCAGCACGAATTTCAGCCTCGATCCGCGCGCGCGCACGTGTGCTTTCAGCCGTCTCGGCAATCGCCGTCGCCATCGGTCCGCGCCGAAGATCCTTGTCTGATTGCGCCTCGATCGAGGGTTGAGCATCGTCAAAGGGCATTTCGATATCAAAAACGCGACGCTTCCTGCTCATCCGTCATTCTCCAACTTATCCCAAGCCGCAACAAGATGGTCTCGAAACTCTTCATAAGCGCGGTCAAACGTTCCACGAGCGCGCCGCCACGTCCCGCGCGTCATTTCACGATAGTCGATTTCATAGACCGAGGATAGAAAACGGCCGGATTGCTCGACGGCGCGGGTCAGCTCGACAGGATGTTCCGCCACGCGCTCGCCAAACACCTGCTTGAAGGCGGCAAACATCGCTGTATGCAGCTCGTTCGACGGCTCATAGCGTGTCATCAAGAAGCGGATATCTGCAAAGGCCTTTGGCAAACGGATCTTCCCCGTGGGGAAGTTTTCAAAGCCGTGGGACAGATCCTCTAGGGCTTCTGCAAGCTGGCCGATAAAACTTGTGGTTGAATCGTATTCCCAATATCCAGGGCCAGAGGGGATATAAAGGACATCCGCGGCAAAGACCGCGTTCATCGATTGATAGCCGATCGCTGGCGGACAATCGAAGATGATCAGGTCATAGGCATCATCGGGCAGACCATCCAGAAAGCGCGACACAGCCCCGAAGAAAGTCCATTCCGGGTTCAAATGCCGATACTGCGCGCTGGCGAACTCGACAAAGGCGGCATTCGCGCAGCTGGGAACGATATCAATCGTGGACCATGCGGTCGGCTTGATAAAGTCCGCGGTACGCAATCCACCAAGACCCATCGCACGGATCGAGTTTGGCAACTTGCGCTGGGGCAGGGCGGTCCCGCTTTCGGCACCCGTACCTGCGGCATTCATACGGTCGGTTTCTCTCTCCAGATCCCGGGCCATGATGCCCCAAACAGTATGGTCCTCCCCGACATCCGTCAGCCCCATCGAATGGCTGAGCGTTGCTTGGGGGTCAAAGTCCACGACCAAGACGCGGTAGCCATCCAGTGCAGCGGCATGAGCAAAGTGAAGGGCCACGGTGGATTTCCCCGCACCGCCCTTAAAGTTCGCCACGGCTGCACGGATTGCGCGCTTGCCCTCGGGGCGGGGGGGCATCAACGATTTACGGTTCACCTTGATGCGACGGCGCAGTTCGTTGATCTCATCGAGTGAAAACCAGCGCTGCCGCCCGTCCTCTTCAACTTCCCCGCCGGGAAGGTTTGGCTCGGCTGCAAGCTTACCGCGAAAGGTGGACTGGTTCATCTTGAAGATCAGCTCTGCGACCTCCCAAGATGAAAAACGCCGAAGTGTCTTTTCATCCGAGGGGCTGAAGGTTTGCCGCCGGATCCATCCCTGCATCTTCAGGGATTGGCTTTGCAGGCGCGCAAGATCGGTATGAGTAAACATGATGTGCCCAATACTGCTCTTATTGATAGGTTAAGTACTAGCAGATCGTAAAATTCTCACAACTTTCAATTTACGCTTAATTTGAAAATCAGATGATTTTGCGTTGAGATCAGCACAGGAAGAAGAGAATCGCCCAGCAATCCCGCCATTCCCAAGCGAATCGTCATCATGGCCCTTGCAATTCGCGCATCCGAAACCGTGGGTCGATTTTGGGGACACAGCAAATCAAAAAGCGACAGATTAGGGGACATCTTGGAGAAATAAGGTGACAACCAGAGTGTCCCCCTTCACCTATTATTACCGTTTTTATATTTGATTTATGCAAATCCTGTTCAGCCATTCCGCCTCTGCCTTGACTCTGAACCTGTTCTGGACGCAAATTGTCCCCATGATCCGAAAAGCGTTTGAATTGGTCGAGACAAGTCCATATTCGGGTCTGAGCAGGACCCATGGGTCTGAACGAGGCGAAGCGAAATGCAAGTGTTGCGGGCAGTGGGGCGCGAAGCGTCCTCGAAAAAATATGATCTGCTCTCTGCGCTAATGGCGCATGGCTTGGCTGGCGACAAACATCGTCAGAAGCTTGTGCTGCGGTTGATGGCCTTGATCACGACCCGCTATAATTGGCAAAACGATGAGCTGTCGATCGGCCAGGCCGAGATCTCGCGACTTTGGTCAGTTGATGAACGCACGGTCAAACGCGAGATGGTCAAGCTGCGTGCCTTGGGATGGCTCGAACAACGCCGAGCCGGTGCACGGGGGCGTGTCGCGCTATTTTCGCTTGGCATCGAACGGATCATGCTCGACACCCGTGCGACATGGGACTTGATCGGCCCCGATTTCGTTGAACGGCTGGAACGCAAGCCCGCGACGCAACTGCCGACAGATGCGAATATTGTTCCCTTCCATCGCCCGGTTGCTGCCAGCGAAGAAGGAATTTGGCCGCAAATGCTGACATTGCTTTTCGCAGAGGATAGCGCGACCGCGGCGGCATGGTTCGCGCCATTGGCCCAAGATGAATGCAAAGCGGGGTGTGTGCATCTTTTGGCGCCAAGTCGCTTTCACGCCGCCTATATCCGCACACATCTGATCGAAAGGATGCGCGTGATTGCGCGGCGCATTGACCCTAGTATTTCAGACGTGCGCATCGACAGCTGATGGGGCAGGGGCTTGAATATCAAGCAGACTTATCGCGCGTTTTCTGTCATCATCGAATATATCGCAACTCCTTGCAGCGACCGCAGGGAAGTTGCAAATGGTTCGCCAGATCAGCATCAGGGGCAGATTATGACCAAATCCACCTTTACCGTGACACGACGCGCGCTCATGCTTGGAGGCGCGGCTGTGGTTCTTGCCACGCAAGCTCCCAAGGCGCTGCGCGCCGCCGAGCCATTGAAACTGGCGGGCGTTTACACCAATCCGGTCGAGCAGCAATGGTGCGGTCGCCTTCACGCGGCATCTGAAGCGGCAAAAGCTGCCGGAACGGTTGACTATGTCTATAGCGAGAATGTCTCGAATACCGATTTTGCGCGCGTGCTTCGCGAATATGCTGAAAGCGGCGTCAAGCTGATTATCGGTGATGTTTTTGGGGTCGAGCAAGAAGCCCGCGAAGTTGCCGCAGATTATCCCGAGGTCGCCTTCCTGCTTGGCTCTAGCCTTCAGCCCTCGGATGACAATCCCAACGTCGCAGTTTTCGACAATTACATTCAGGATGCATCCTATCTGACGGGCATCATCGCCGGCGCCATGACCAAGAATGGCAACATCGGCATGGTCGGTGGTTTCCCGATCCCTGAAGTGAACCGGTTGATGAATGCCTTTATGGCGGGCGTCAAAGAAACCCGGCCTGATGCCAAGTTCCAGGTGTCCTTTATCGGCTCGTGGTTTGATCCGCCAAAAGCCAAGGAAACCGCCTTTGCCATGACCGATGCCGGCGCGGACGTGCTTTATGCCGAGCGCTTTGGGGTTTCGGACGCGGCCAAGGAAAAGGGCATTCTTGCGATCGGCAATGTCATTGATACTCAGGCCGATTATCCTGACACTGTCGTCGCCTCGGCTTTGTGGGATTTTGCACCTACGCTGAACAAGGCGATCGAGGCGGTACAAGCGGGCACGTTCAAGCCCGAAAACTACGGTGTCTATTCCTATATGAAAGACGGCGGCTGTTCATTGGCGCCTTACGGCACCTTTGCCGATAAGATTCCCGCCGAGACGCAAAAGCTGGTCGAGGAACGCATGAGCGCGATCAAGGACGGCTCGTTTACGGTGGTCATCGACGACGCCGAACCCAAGGCGTCGTGATGGCAATGGCCAATGAGGCGCAGGATGTTGTCCTGCGCCTTGACCGCATTACCAAGCGCTTCGGCAAGCTGACGGCAAATAATGCCGTCAGCCTGACATTGCGCCGGGGCGAGGTCGTGGCGCTTTTGGGTGAAAATGGCGCTGGTAAGACCACGCTGATGAACATCCTGTTTGGCCATTACGTCGCAGATGAAGGATTGGTCGAGGTGTTCGGCCAGCCCTTGCCCGCAGGTCAGCCCCGCGCTGCATTGGAAGCGGGCGTGGGAATGGTGCATCAGCATTTCACGCTGGCCGATAACCTGAGCGTTCTTGATAACATCCGTCTTGGCACCGAGCGATTGTTATCGCGAGGGACAAGCAGGTCGGCAGCGCGACGCAGGGTCCAGGATCTGAGCCGCGATTTTGGGCTCAGCGTTGATCCCGACGCGCGGGTCGGCAGTTTGACCGTCGGCGAGCGTCAGCGGGTTGAAATCCTCAAGGCGCTTTATCGTGACGCGCGCATCCTGATCTTGGACGAGCCGACCGCCGTTCTGACCCCGCAAGAAGCCGAGGCATTGTTTGCAACCCTGCGAAAGGCGATTGCGCAGGGGCTGTCGATCCTTTTCATCAGCCACAAGCTGCATGAAGTCACCGCGATTGCAGATCGTTGTATCGTCTTGCGTCACGGCACAGTCGTGGGCGAGGTCGCCACCGCCCAGACCGATGGCGCGCGTTTGGCGGCGTTGATGGTCGGGGGCGAAATCGCATTGCCAAAAGCGCAGCCCCGGCCTGCGGGTCCGGTGCTGATGCATCTGGATCGGGTCTCAACCGCGGCAAATGGCGCGGCTCCGGGGTTGAAGGGGTTGACGCTGCAACTGCGCGCCGGCGAAATTATCGGACTGGCAGGTGTGTCAGGCAATGGGCAGGCCGCACTGGCGGATTTGGTCAGCGGGCTGATTTCCCCGACCCGTGGACAGATCGCATTGGCAGGCAATCCAGTGAAAAGCTGGTCCCCGCGCGAGGCCATTCGCCGTGGCATCGCGCGCATTCCCGAAGATCGTCACAAGACGGGCACCATCGCAGGATTTAACCTGACCGAAAACGCGGTGCTCGAGGGCTATTTTCGCCCAGATTTCAGCAAAATGGGTCTGATCGACTGGCGTGCGGCCCGCACATTCGCCGAAGAGATCATTGCGGCATATGATGTGCGTTGTCCAGGGCCGAAAACGGCAATCCGGCTGCTTTCAGGCGGGAATATGCAAAAGCTGATCCTTGGCCGGGTTCTAGAGCCGGGGCCGACCATCATTTTGGCCAACCAACCTGTGCGGGGCCTTGATATTGGTGCGATTGCCTATGTGCAGTCGCGGCTGATCGCTGCGCGCGATGCGGGCGCGGCGGTGCTGCTGATCTCTGAGGATCTGGACGAGATCATGGGGCTGGCTGATACCGTCCATGTCATCTCTGAGGGGCGCCTGTCGCCCGCCTTTGCGCGTGGCACCATGACCCCGGCCGAGCTGGGGCTTTGGATGGCTGGCGAAGGATTTAACGAGGATAACAATGCGGCTTGAACCTATCGCACAGCCCACGCTGGCGCGCCGCCTTGGCTTTCCGGCCCTGGCGCTGATTGGCACCATTATTGTGGGGTCGCTACTGGCGTTGATCGCCGGGGCGAATCCGCTGCTGACGCTTGGGCTGATTGTCAAAGGCGCCGTCGGAACAAAATTTGCTTTGTTGGAGACCCTGAACCGCGCGACGCCGCTTATTTTCACGGGCCTTGCGGTCGCCGTGGCGTTTCGCGCGAAGCTTTGGAACATCGGGGCCGAGGCGCAGCTTTATGCAGGGGCAATCGTCACGGTGCTTCTGGGCACGGGCGCGATCGGGTCGGGACTGGCTTTGCCGGTTTCCATGGTCGCGGCAATGCTGGCTGGTGCCCTCGTGTTGCTGGGACCAGTCCTGCTTAAGACCAAGCTTGGGGTCGATGAGGTCGTCACCACGCTGCTTTTGAATTTCGTGATGCTGCTGTTTGTATCCTACCTTCTTGAAGGGCCCATGAAAGATCCTATGGGCATGGGCTGGCCCAAATCTGCCGCGCTGATCAAAGAGGCTCGCTTGCCGCGGATCGTCACCGGACTTCGGCTGCATTGGGGTTTCGGCGTCGCAATCATCGCGGCCGTGGTGTTGTGGCTGATCGAAAAGCGCACCACCTTTGGCTTCGAGATGCGCGCGGTCGGCCAAAACCCCGCAGCAGCACGTTTTGCCGGGATGCCCGTCAACCGCGTTCTGGTGCTGACGGCCCTTCTTTCGGGGGGGCTTGCCGGGCTTGCGGGATGGTCCGAGGTCGCGGGGCTGAAGGGCCATCTTAGCCTCGATCTGTCTCCGGGCTATGGTTATACCGGGATCGTGGTGGCGATGCTGGCTTTGCTTAACCCGCTTGCTGTGGTGCCTTCGGCGCTGTTCGTTGCTGCGGTCTTTGTCGGGTCGGACAGTATGAGCCGCGCTGCGGGCGTGCCGACCTATATCGCGGATATGCTGCTGGCGACGGGGCTTTTATTCATGGTGCTGGCCTTGCAGCTGACACGGTTCCGGGTGGTGCGCGGATGAGCAGCCTGTTTGACATTCTTCTTTCGGTGACATTCTGGGCAGCGGCAGTGCGCATTGCCTCGCCGCTGATTTTTGCAACCATGGGCGAGCTGATCTGCGAAAGGGCAGGGGTGCTTAACCTGGGCATTGAAGGCATCATGGTCATGGGTGCGTTTTCGGGCTGGATGACGGTCTATCTGGGCGCGCCACTTTGGCTGGGTGTCACGGCCGCCATGATTTCAGGTATGATCTTTGGCCTGGTTCACGGCGTATTAACGGTGCCTTTTGGCCTGTCTCAGCATGTCGTGGGCATTGGCATTACGCTGCTGGCAACCGCGACCAGCTACTTTGCCTATCGCGTGGCCTTGCCTGAGGTGACGACGCCGCCGAAAATCACGCCGTTTCAGCCGCTCGAAATTCCCGTCCTGTCGGATATTCCGATCCTGGGGCAGGCGTTTTTCAACCAGACTCCGATGACCTATCTGGCCTTTGTCGTCGCCGCATTGACCGCATTCGTCCTTTTCAGGACGCCGCTTGGTCTGGCGGTCCGCGCAGCCGGGGAAAACCCCGCTGCGGTCGAGGCGCAGGGACTTTCTGTCACGGCATTGCGGATCGGCGCGGTGACGGTGGGTTCGGGATTGATGGCCGTCGGTGGCGCGTTCCTGACGCTTTCTGCCTTCTCGTCCTTCTTTTTCGAGATGGTCAACGGTCGCGGCTGGATCTGCATTGCACTGGTGGTCTTTGGTGCGTGGCGTCCGGGCAAGGCGGTGTTGGGGGCCTTGCTCTTTGCCGCATTCGACGCGCTGCAGGTCAGGCTGCAACAGACACCAATCGGGGCACATCTGCCCTATCAGGTCTTTTTGATGGCGCCTTATTTGCTGTCTATTCTCGCTCTCATTTTGATGTCACGGCGCTCGGAAGTCCCGGCTGCGCTGATGACGCCCTATAATAAAGGTGAACGCTGATGTTCGATCTTCTGGTCAAAGGCGGCACGCTGCCGGACGGTTCCGTGGCGGATATCGCAATTCAGGGCGACCGTATTGTCGCAGTCGGCAAGCTGTCGGGCGAAGCGGGACGCGTGATCGATGCCACAGGCGATCTGGTTACGCCCCCCTTTGTCGATCCGCATTTTCACATGGATGCGACCCTGTCTTATGGCAAACCTCGGGTAAATGCTTCGGGCACCTTGCTCGAGGGCATCGCACTTTGGGGAGAATTGCGCGACATCGCAACCGTGGACGAGATGATCGAGCGGGCGGTGGATTATTGCGATTGGGCGGTCTCGATGGGGTTGCTGGCGATCCGCACCCATGTGGATACCTCCGCCGATCACCTGCGCGGGGTCGAGGCCATGCTCGAGGTCAAGCGCCGCGTGGCGGATTATATCGACCTGCAACTGGTGGCTTTTCCCCAAGACGGCCTCTACCGCGCCCCGAACGGGCGGCAGAACGTTATCCGGGCGCTGGATATGGGCTGTGATCTGGTCGGTGGCATCCCCCATTTTGAACGCACAATGGGCGAGGGCACAGATTCGGTGATCGATGTTTGCCGCATTGCCGCCGAGCGCGGCATTGCGATCGACATTCACTGTGACGAAACCGACGATCCCAATAGCCGTCATATCGAGACCTACGCCCGCGAGGTTCTGCGTCACGGCCTTGGTGCGCGCGCGGCGGCGGGGCATCTGACTTCGATGCATTCGATGGATAATTACTATGTCTCCAAACTGATCCCGTTGATTGCGGAATCGGGCCTGTGCGTGATTTCAAACCCTCTGATCAACATCACGCTGCAGGGCCGTCACGACACCTATCCCAAGCGTCGTGGCCTGACCCGCGTGCGCGAAATGCAAGCGCAAGGCATCACCGTTGGTTGGGGTCAGGATTGTGTGCTTGATCCATGGTATTCGCTGGGTACGGCAGATATGCTGGACGTTGCCTTTATGGGGCTGCATGTCGCGCAGATGACCCATCCCGACGAAATGGCGCGTTGCTTTACGATGGTGACCGAAAATAACGCACGCATCATGGGTCTTGAGGGTTACGGCCTGAATGTAGGGGACAAGGCCAATCTGGTGGTCCTTGACGCGGGCAACCCGACCGAGGCCCTGCGCCTGCGGGCTGACCGCCTTTGCGTCATATCCAAAGGCAAGGTTGTGTCCGAAAAACCGCGCAACGACGCGCGTTTGTCGCTGACGGGCCGTCCTGCTTCGGTTCGTCGCCGCCACATTTTGTGATCTGATCTCTGCGGGCTGCCCTTTTCTGATGACCCGTGAGGGACCACCTCAAGGGCAGCCCTTTGAATTTGGGAGACGCAAGATGATCAAAAAAATGACCTTGGCCGCTTTGGGCGTGATCGCCATGACCGGCCTCGCATCGGCTGACAGCAAACCCCTCAGCCCCGGCCATATCCAAGAGGCGGCGATCATGGGGCTGAACCCATATGTTTTCAGCCGTGTCGAGATTGCCCAGATCGAGGACGAGCCAACCTGGCGCGACCGCCGCCAACGCATTCGCTTTATTTTGGAAAACAAGGCCCGCGCAGGTCAGGATATATCCCATCCCTTTACCTCGAACGAATGGCTGGGTGTTGATGGTGGCATCCGCGGTGCGCGTGTGGGCGTCGGAATCGGCTATTAGATCCGCCTCGGATTGGCCTGAGCGAAAGACAGCCTAAGCGCGAGTTTGTGATGGGCGCTTTTTCTTTGGCGGGATTACTCCGGAAAAACAATAAACAAGGAGTGCCCAATGAGGCTGGTTTCCATTTTAGCAGCGGCTGCCGCTTTGGCGGCAGTGAGCTTGGCTGCGCCGGTCATGGCAGAACCGGGGCAAGGACGCCATTATGACGAGCATCGCACGGATCATGGCCTATATTATCGCGACCATGAACGGCGCAATTATCGCGGGGAATATCACGACGGTCGCCATGGCGAATATCGCGGCGATCGCGATCACCACCGCGACGATCGCCGCTGGAAGCGCTACGGCCATTGTCCCCCCGGTCAGGGCAAGAAGGACGGCCGCTGCCATGACTACAAGCAGGAGCGCAAATACCGCGAGGGCAGGGGTGTGGGCGATCGGCTGAACATCCGTGATTATGCGCAGGTCCCAAATCCGGGCCGCTATAATCTCCAGGCGCGTCGCGGCTGGCGCTATTTCCGCGACGATCATCGTATCTACCGTGTCGATGCGGATTCAAACCGTGTGCTGGCGATCTACGGCATTCGCCGCTAGACCAAGTCTTGGATCAATCTAGAATAACTAAAAGCCCCGGCTGATTTCGCCGGCGCTTTCTTTTGACGGTCACGGCATGAAAAAGGCGGGGCGTGCCTTGTGTGCACGCCCCGCCTGTCTTGATTTTGCTGCCTCGTCGCGGATCAGGCTTTGCTGGCCTGCTTTTCGGCGTGAATGCGGGCCTCTTCTTCCGCGCGGCGAGCCTTGGCCACCTGCGGGTCAATGTTGGGATCGCGCCGCGTCAGCTTGCTGACCACGCTGAGGACAAAGACAAAGAAGACCGGCACGAAGAAGACCGAGAAGATCGTCGCAGCGATCATCCCGCCGATCACGCCCGTACCAATGGCGTTCTGGCTGGCGGCCGAAGGGCCGGTCGCAATCGCCAGCGGGACCACACCCAGCGTAAACGCCAGCGAGGTCATCAGGATCGGGCGGAAGCGCAGCTTGGCCGCATGCACTGCCGCGTCGATCAGCCTTTCGCCTTCGGCACGCAGATCCTTGGCAAATTCCACGATCAGGATCGCGTTTTTGGCCGATAGGCCGATGATCGCGATTAGTCCGACCTTGAAATAGACGTCGTTCGGCATGTCGCGGATCATCAAGGCCAGCACACAGCCCAAAATCCCCAACGGCACCACCAGCATCACAGAAAGCGGGATCTGCCAGCTTTCATACAGGCCCGACAGCAGCAAGAAGATGAAGATGATGCTCATCCCAAACAGCAAGGTCGAGGTATTGCCTGATTTGATTTCTTCCAGCGACTGGCCGGTCCATTCATAGCCAAAGCCTTGCGGCAGACCGGCTGCCAGCTCCTGCATCTTCTCCATCGCAGCGCCCGAACTGTAACCGGGGGCCGACTGGCCGGACAGACGCACGGCCGGATAGCCGTTATAGCCCACGACCTGCGAGGGGCCGACTTCCCATTCCACCGTCGCAAAGGACGAGAAGGGGACCATGCCGCCGTTGGTGTTGCGCACCGTCAGGCCAAGAATGTCTTCGGCCTGCATCCGTGCTTCCTCGCGGGCTTGCAGCACGACGCGCTGCATCCTGCCCGCGTTGGGGAAGTCGTTGACATAGGACGAGCCCAGATATTGCGAGATGGTCGAGCTGATATCGGCAAATGCCACGCCAAAGGCATTGGCCTTTTCACGGTCGATCGCAACATAGACCTGTGCCGCTGCGGGCAGACCCTCTTTGCGCAGGCCGACAATGACGCCGCTGGCCGTGGCCTCTTGCATCAGCTGAGCGGCCGCAGCGTCCAGCGCTTGTTGGCCCATACCACCACGGTCCTGCAAGCGGAAGCTAAAGCCGCCGGTTGCGCCGAAGCCCGGAATGGGCGGCGGGGACAGTGAGAATGCCTGAGCGTCCTTCATCATGAACATCTGACCGTTGGCCGCATTCGCAATGTCTTGGGCAGAGCGCGTGCGCTCGCTCCAGTCCTTAAGCGTGGTGAAGGCGATACCAGCGTTGGTGCCCTGACCCGAAAAGCTGAAGCCACGCACCGTCACGACATCGGTGACATCATCCATGCTTTTATACATGTCTGTGACGTTGCTCAGAACCTCATCGGTGCGGTTCGATGACGACGTGGCAGGCGTTTGGATGTCAGAGATGACAAAGCCCTGGTCTTCGTTCGGCAAGAAGCTGGTCGGCAATTGGCTAAAGCCGTAACCCACGCCGGCCACGATCACGACATAGACCAGCATCATCAGGCCGCGATGCCTGATCGAGCGCGAAACGCCGTTAGCATAGCGGTTCGTCGCTTTGTCAAAGGTGCGGTTGAACCAGCCGAAAAAGCCCTTGCGCTCGTGGTGCCCGGCGATCGGTTTCAAGAAGCTGGCGCAAAGTGCAGGCGTCAACGTCAATGCCAGGAAGGCCGAGAACAGGATCGACACAACCATCGTCAGTGCAAATTGGCGATAGATGATGCCGGTCGCGCCTGGGAAAAAGGCCATCGGAATGAACACCGCGGCCAGAACCAGGGTGATGCCGATGATGGCGCCAGAAATCTGGCCCATGGCTTTTTCCGTCGCGGCCATCGGTCCCAGACCTTCGGTCGCCATGATGCGTTCGACGTTTTCGATGACGACGATGGCGTCATCCACCAGAATGCCGATGGCCAGAACCATCGCAAACATGGTCAACACGTTGATCGAGAAGCCCGCGACCAGCATGATCGCAACCGTGCCCGCAAGGGCAATCGGCACAACGATCGTCGGGATCAGCGTATAACGGATGTTCTGAAGGAAGATGAACATCACGATAAAGACCAGCACCATGGCTTCGATCAGGGTGTGGACCACCTTGTCGATCGAGGCCGCAACGAAGGGCGTGGTGTTATAGGGGATCGAGTATTCGACCCCGTCGGGGAAGAACTGCTTCAGCTCTTCCATCTTATCGGTCACTGCCTGCGAGGCCGACAAAGCATTGCCCGACGTGGACAGCTGCAAGCCGACCATGGCCGCAGGCTGGTTGTTCAGATGCGAGTTGAACGCATAGCTTTCGGCGCCGACTTCAACTGTGGCGACATCGGCCAGACGTACGCTTGAGCCGTCGGGATTGGCGCGCAGGACGATGTTCTTGAACTCTTCGACCGTGCTGAGCTGACCTTTCAGAAGGACGGTCGCGGTCAATTGTTGCGAGATCGGGTTGGGGTCCGCCCCGACCTTACCGGCCGAAACCTGTGCGTTTTGTGCGCGGATCGCGCCGACAATATCACTGGACGAGAGGTTCAGACCCGTCATTTTATCCGGGTCGATCCAGATGCGCAAAGCGCGCTCCGAGGCAAAGACCTGTGCGCGGCCGATGCCTTCGATACGCGAAAGCTCACCGACCACGTTGCGGCTGATATAGTCGCCCAGCCCCGTCGGATCCATCGAGCCGTCCGACGAGGTCAGCGCCACGATCATCAGAAAGCCCGAGCTGGCCTCTTGGACCAGAACGCCCTGATCGACCACGGATTGCGGCAACAGCGCCTCGACGCGGCTGACAGCGTTTTGGACATCGACCTGAGCTTTGGCAATATCGGTGCCGGGGCTGAAGGTCGCGGTAATGCCCAAGGCGCCCGAGGAGTCAGCGGTCGATTCATAATACAGCAGGTTCTGAACCGAGTTCAGCTGCTCTTCGATCGGCTGCGCGACCGATTCATAAATCTCGCTTGGGGCCGCGCCGGTATATTGGGTCGAGATCGAGATCTGCGGCGGTGCGACCTGCGGATATTGGGCCACCGGGATCATGGGCAAGGAAATCAGGCCCGCGATCACGATGAAGATAGATATCACCCAAGCAAGGATCGGGCGATGGATGAAAAACTGTGCCATGCGTGCCGATCCTTATTCGCTTTTTTGGGGCGGTTCAGTGCCCCCTTCGGCAGGGGTGGTGTCAGCTTGATCCGCAGGCTTTTCATCGGCCTTTGCGGGCTCTTCGGCGGCTTTCACCGCGGCTTCGTCGCTGGCTGCATCCACGGTGTCGCCGACAGCGGCTTCGGCTGCAGCTGCGGCCGCAGCATCAGCATCATTCCAAGGCTCGGGAACGACTTCTGCGTCGGGGTATAGCTTCTGCGCACCTTCGACGACGACCTTATCGCCAGCCTTCAGACCGCTGAGCACAATCCAGCGCGGCCCAAGCGTCCGGCTAAGCGTGATCGAGCGGCGCTCGGCTTTGTTTTCGCCATTGATGACATAGACATAGGCATTGCCCTGCTGGTCACGCTGAACCGACATTTGCGGAATGGCCAATGCGGCCTCGGCGACTGCTTGTTCAATGCTGATGCGAACGTAAAGGCCCGGCAGCAGCTCTCCGTCGGGGTTCGGGAATTCGCCGCGCATCGTGACCTGCCCGGTCAAGGGATCGACGGTGGCTTCGGAAAACAGCAGCTTGCCCGCTTTGTCATAAAGGGTGCCATCATCATAGATCAGTCGAACGCGCGCTTCGCCGGGGGCGGTGGCGACGATCTGACCGGCCTGCATGGCGCGGCGCATCTTCAGCACTTCGGACGAGGATTGCGTAAAGTCGACATAGACCGGATCCAGCTGCTGGATCGTTGCCAGGACATCGCTTTGTGCGGTGACAAGCGCGCCTTCGGTCACCAAGGCACGCCCGATGATCCCCGAAATCGGAGCAGTCACATCGGTATAGTCAAGGTTCAGCTGCGCCTCGGCGAGGGCTGCTTCGGCAATGGCGACATCTGCATCCGCGACGGCAAGGTTGGTCACGGCATTTTCCAGGTCCACCCCGGTCGACACCTTACGCTCGCGCAGCTTTTCGGCGCGGGCCTGCTGGTCGCGGGCATTCAGCTGGTTTGCTTGCGCGCGGGCCAGAGTGGCCTGGGCGCTGGCGACGCGCACGCGGTATTGCGAGGCATCGATGCGGTAAAGGACATCGCCTTCTTTGACGAAGCTACCCTGTTCGAAAACCCGCTCAAGTACGATGCCGGCCACGCGCGGGCGCACCTCGGCAGTCCGGGTCGCTGACACGCGGCCGGGCAATTCATTGACAAGTGGCAGCGGCTGCGGCTTGAGCTCGACGACGCTGACGGGGGCAGGGGGCATCTGCCGCTGCTGTGCCATCACCCATGCCGGTACCAACAGTGCCGCAAGCACGAGGGGCAGAATGGTCTTGGCCGACCGGACTAAATTCATGAGAGGTGACTCCGAAATTTTTGGGTTGTTGCGGCAAGTGAGTGAAGCAAGGCCTTAGGAAGCATTCGGCGCGGATATCGGCGGCTTGTCCTGGAGCAATTTACCAATATCATCCAATAGCTGTCGACGCGACTCTGGATCGAAGCTGCGAAAGCCGAAAAACTCGAGTGACTTGACGCCATGTAATGCCAGATAGGCCAGAAGGGCCGATCGGGGATTGCTGGCTTCTGCGATGACGCGGTCAAAGCATTGGGTGATTTCGCTGCACATGAGCGTATGGCATTCCGCCTCGCTGCTCATGGCCGAAGAAATGATCATGGCGACCGATGCTTCCTCGTCAGAGGGCGATTCCTCGGAACATTTCACCAGCGCGCGCAGCCAGCGATTGGGCAGATCATCAGCCGGAAGATTTTCTTCGATGTGGTGGGCATGTGCGTCTAGGCGGCTGCGGGTGAATGCCGCCAAGAGACCGGCCTTGTTTTTAAAGTCGTAGACCACGCTGGATTTGCTGATCCCAACCTCTTTGGCGACGGCATCAATCGACAACCCGCCGACACCATGTCTGCGGACAACCGATTCTATTGCGAGCATTGTCGCCTCGCGGTCTATCGTGCGCTTGCGGCCCATGTCCTGCCTGTAGTGGCGATTGCTGCGGGCCAAAAGTGCGAGGTCCGCAAATAGAGGAACGAGCGTTCGAATATTCGTGGCAAGGGTGGTTGTCAATTAGCAAGCGGTGTCGCACCCGAGGGGCAATTACGCTTGCGCCTTGCGCTGCAAGGAAAATTTATGGGGCGAGACGCCGTATTCCTTGCGGAAAATCTTGGAAAAATGGGCGCTCGAGCCATATCCGCAGGCCACCGCCACATCGATGACGCCCATGTTCGTCTCGGCCAGAAGGGCGCGGGCATGTTGCAGGCGCAATCCGTTCAGATATTGAAGCGGGGTCTGGCCAAGATATTGCTGAAACAGACGCTCTAACTGACGGCGCGAGACACCGATATGCTCTGCGCAGGCATCCAGGTTCAGATCCAGATCAAGGTGACGCTCAAGGAAAGCCGCGGCGCGCACAAGTTTATCATTGCGCGTTCCAAGGCGCGCGGCCAACGAGACCAGTTGCTCGTCCTCGCCGCCGCGCTGTTGGCCAAGCAGGCACATATCCATGACCGCTTGGCTTAGGGCGGGTCCGTAAAAGTCATGGATCAGCTTGAGCGATAAATCCGCCGCCGCGACCCCGCCGGCGCAGGTCACGATACGCTCATCCACGCAAAAAATCCGACGTTCGGGGGTCAGATCGGGATAGCGCTCGGCAAAGCTGGTCAGGTTTTCCCAATGTAGCGTAAAGCGCTTGCCGCCCAAAATGCCCGCGCGCGCCAAAGCATAAGCACCCGTGCATAGCCCACCGACCGTGCGGCCAAGACGCCATTGCTTGCGTAGCCAATTGGTCAGCCCGGCCGAGCAGTTGTGCTCGGGCTCGGTGCCGCCACAGATCAGAACATAGCCCGGAAGCGAGGCCTCGGGCAGGGGGCCGTCGGTCATCACCGGCACACCATTAGAGCAGCTGACCGCGCGCCCACCCTCGGAAAAGACATGCCAGGTGAACAGGATCTGCCCGGTCAGCTGGTTGGCCACCCGCAGCGGCTCGATGGCGGCGGTAAAGGCCAGCATGGTGAAATCGGGCATGAGCACGAAGGAAACCGCGACCGGTTGGCTGATTTTCTCGGCCAAAGTCACATGGGCAATCCCGCGCGAGACGAAGCGTGGGCGCGGCGCCAAAGCCCGATGAGGATCGCGGTTATTGTCGTGCAATTTGCTTTCTGCCCCCCTGCGACACAATCATCGCGGCAGGGACTTTCCCCCATGCCCGCCGCGCCATTGTTGACCGTGCCCATGATAGATCAGGGCAGGCGCGGCAACCAGATGGCCTGTTGAAGCGGGGGCGGGGAATTATTGCGAGGCGTCCTTACGGCTCAAAACGTGGCCATGATTTGAATAATTGGTCTGCAATGCCTCGACCTTCTGGCTGTGAACCATTAAGACAAATGCGACAACTTTGGCGATCCGCGAATCCAAGTGCGAATGATGATGGATATCGAACCGACCGACAAAACCTGCCCGCCACGCCGGTCGCTTCGGTATGACACGCCCTCAGAGCTGTATACCTGCTTGCCCGAGGTTCAGCTGCTGACCACCCTTCGGCCGCGCCAGGATGAGGATAATCTTCAGTATCTTTATCGGCTGCGGTCCTCGACCACGCCTGAAGAGGCCGTGACTTTCGCAGCCTTTGCCGCGCAGCCCTCGGTCGCGTCGGGGTGGGGCTATGAATGTCTGCGCCTGATGGCAGATCATCTAAGCCCACTGGAAAAGCCGATGCTGCAAGACATTGCCGCTTGGGTGAACAATCCGACGACGGCGATGCGGCACAGGCTGATGCGCGAGGCCCTGTGGGCGCCAACACGTTCGCCGTCGGTCTTGCTTGGCCTGGCCGTTGGCTGGTCGATCGGCGGGCCCGCCCCTAATGATCCGATGCGCCCGCCCGCCTATCGCACGCCACAGGCCATCAATAGTGCGGTTCTGTCGTGTTTGGCGCGCTCGCAGCTGGCGCGCCGTCCGGTTTACCTCGCGCGTTTTATCGATCTGGCCGAAGCCCTGTTCAGGGCATTCTGATCCGCCATGACCCTGACCCTGCTCATTGAAAACTATCAGATCCTTGATGACGGCGGCCCTGCCAGCATCGTGGTGCCCGAAAGCGGCCTGCAGGTTGGTCGCCGCGAAGGAATGGGCTGGGTGCTGCCCGACGCCAGCCGCCATATCTCTGGGCATCACTTCGATGTCTCTTTTCTGGACGGGGCATGGTGGCTGCGCGATCAGTCGACCAATGGCACGTTCTTGCACGGGATGCGCCACCGTCTGGACGGACCGCATCAGCTAGAACACGGCCAGCGCTTTCAGGTCGGACAATATATCATTGTCGCCCTGATGGACGCGCCCCCGATGAGCGGTGGGCTTAATCCCGGATCGCTGCCCAGTTATGATGGGCCGGTGTTTGCCCGCGAGGTCGAAGAGGACCCTTGGGCGATCGGTGGTGTCGATCATGGCTTGGTGCCAATTGATCCGCTTCCGGTGGCACCGCGCGCGGCACATGATGATTTTCAACGCGAATTCATGGCTTTTCCCCGGCATGATCCGGCCCCGGATGTCGATGTTGCGCAACCTCACAACTTGCACCCCGTGCCGCCCGCCCCCCCGTCGCCACCAGCTTTGGACCCGGCGGGCCCTTTGCCGACATCCGCCGGTGCGGCGCTTGCGCCTGCGATTGCGGCCCCAGCACCACTTATGCCAATCGGCGATCCGGACGCGATCTCTCGCGCCTTTTGCGAAGGGGCAGGTCTGCCTGCAGATTGGGCCGCGGGCATCCCCCCCGAGGATTTGGCCCGTGCTTTGGGCCAGACCCTGCGCGCCGCCACCGAAGAGGTAATGCTGGCCTTGCGCGATCGGGCCTCTGCCAAGCAATTCGTGCGGGTGGGCGAGCGCACAATGCGCGGGGCCAGCGATAACAACCCGCTGAAATTTCTGCCCGATCCGGATCAGGCGCTTGAGGCGATGTTTCTGCGTCCGCGCGCGGGGTTTTTGACCGGACCGGATGGCTTTGCCGAGGCGCTGCGCGATCTGCGCCAGCACCAGGCCGCGCTTTTCGCGGCGCTTCAACCCGCGCTGATGAAGCTTTTGGGCGATCTGGCACCCGAAACCATCGAAGCGGGGACCGAGGCCGCGCGATTTGGCGCCAATCGCAAGGCCCGCTCGTGGGAGACTTTTGTCGAGCGGTGGGATGCCAAGGCAGCGCCGCATGAAAACGGCATGTTGGACGAATTCATCCAGCATTTCGCCTCGGCATACCGCGACGCGGTCAAGCCGGGGCCGGGCCGAACAGGATGAGAATTCAGTTAACCTACAGCAAAGGGTGAACGACAGATATGGCGTTGGATTGGTTGCTTGACCCGGTCTCGGACGCGGCCCCCTGTGGGCCGGATCTGGAGCAGACCGATGATCCCGAATTCCTTGATTATTATTTCGAGGCAGAGGGGCGACTGCCCGACCGCTATTTTACACCCGGCGTCCCGAACCTTCTGGGCGGGGCCGAGGATCAACTTTTCGATCCCCGCTCGATTCTAATACGCCGCGAAAGCGATGCGATCACAGCGCTGTTGCAACGTAGCCGTGATCTGAGGCTGCTTAGTCTTTTGGCCCGGTTTCAGATTTTGGCGGCGCGCCCTGTCGATTTTGCGGCAACGCTGACCGCGATGGCCGCGCTTTTGGCCGCACGCATCGATGATGTGCATCCCAAAATCGCACATGCAGTTTCAGAACGTCGGGGCGCGTTGGATGCTTTGTCTGAGCAAACCACCGTGATCATGCCGCTGATCCATCTGCCGCTGCTGCAAAATGCCAGCATCAACTATCGCAGCTATCTGGTCGCAACTGGTGCCAGCGCGCCCCGCTCTTCCGAGGCAGAAAGCGAGGCCACCGCGGCCGAGATTGTCTCGATCCTGAAAAATCCCGCAAATGCTGCGCCCTTGGCAACATTGCATGATGCATTGACGCGGGCTGCGCTGGCGCTGCGACAGATCTCGACCCTGTGCCGTGGCCAGGGCGCCTCTGCCTTTTCCCCCGATTTTTCGGGGGTGCTGACGACGATCACCGATGTTCAAAGCCTGATCATTGAGGCCTGGCCAGAGTGGAAGCTTTGGTCACAGGACGCGGCGCCCGAGCCAGAGATCGCGGTCGCCCCTCGTGAAGCCGAACAAGATCTTCCCGAGCCTGCTGCAGCGGCACAAATGCCCGCGGCCCGCGCGGCGCAAGTCAGCTCGCATATGCAGGCGCGCTTGATGATCGACGCGGCCGAAACCTATCTTGCCAGGAACGAGCCGTCGTCGCTTTCGCTGCTTTTGGTGACACAGGCACGGTTGCTGGTGGGCAAGACTTTGGTCGACGCGATCGAGTTGCTGCGCCCCCATGAGGCCGAACAGGCACGCTTTGATCTGGGGACAACGCTTGGCTTTTCTCTCGACATGTCGCGCCTGCGCGAATTGGCCCAATCGGCAGCGATTCCTCAGGGTGATTCTACTGACCTAGCGGAAACTAAACCCGTGGTTATCGCTGATCGCGGGCAGCTCGCCTCCTGTTTGCGCGGTGTTGAAGAGTTTTACCTGAGCCACGAACCCGCAAGCCCGGTTCCCGTCCTGCTGGCAAGCGCTCGCAACCGGCTGACCAAGACATTTGATGCGATTTTAGCAGAAATAATGCCCCAAATGCCTAACCAAAGTTAGGTTTATTAGACCAATCAGCGTTGACATATTGTCAATATTAACGTTCATCTTCCTTCAGGATTAGGGAACTGGAACATGGCATCGGACAAATCCACTGATTTCATCAAACGGAACCGCCCACCTCGGGTGAACATCTCGTATGAAGATCCCTATGACAGCGAGAAGATGGTCGAGCTGCCCTTTGTGATGGGCATGATGTCGGATCTTTCCGGAAACGCCTCCACCGTGGACAAGCCCGCAATGGAAGAGCGCGACTTCGTCGATGTTACGGCCTCGACCCTGGACGAGTTCATCGACAGCGTCAGGCCGGGGCTGGCGTTCAATGCCGAAAACCGCCTTGGCGGCGGCGAAGGCCGCTTGGGGGTGTCGCTGGAATTCACGGCGATGGATGACTTCAATCCCGCCAATGTCGCACGTCAGGTGCCGGCGCTGAAAAAGCTTCTGGAGGCACGCGAGCATCTTGCGAACCTTCAGCGCTACATGAACTCCAAGCCGAAGGCGCAAGAGCAGATCCGTCAGCTGTTGAACGATCCCGAGCTGATGGCGGCGCTGGCTGATCGCAGCAAGGCTGAAGACAAGGATGAGGACGCGTAATGGCCCAGGAAGCTCAGGTTCAATCTGGCAGCCCGCAGGGCCTTACCGAACTTAACGAGTTTTCGGATATCCTGCGCCAGACCATCAAGCCACGCACCGAAGTTGCCGCCAAAGAGGTGGACAATGCGGTTGTTGCATTGGTGCGCGAGGCGTTGGACGACGAGACCCTGATCGCCGATGACGTCATCGATACGATCGATGCGATGCTGTCGAAGCTGGACCAGAAGCTGACCGATCAGCTGAACGCCATCATGCATCATGAAGAGTTTCAAAAGCTCGAAGCATCGTGGCGCGGTCTAGCCTATACGATCAACAATTCCGAAACGGATTCCAGCCTTCGCGTGAAGGTCATGAACGTTTCGAAGAAAGAATTGCAGCAGATGATGCGCCGTTTCCCCGGCGCGAAATGGGATAAATCCCCGCTGCATCAGCGTATCTACGAGGCCGAGTTCGGCACTTTGGGTGGAAAGCCCTTTGGGGCTTTGGTGGGTGATTACTATTTCGATCACTCGACACCCGACGTTGCTCTGCTGCGCGATATCGGCAAGGTCGCGGCTGCGGCCCATGCGCCTTTCTTGTCATCTGCCGCCCCTGAATTGCTGGGCATGGACAGTTGGACGGAAATCGGCATTCCGCCGGATTTGTCGGAAATTTTCGACACGCCTGATTATGCCGCATGGAACAGCCTGCGCGAATCTCAGAACTCTCGCTATATCGCATTGACGATGCCGCGGGTTCTGTCGCGCGAGCCTTATGGCCAAAATTCAAACTCGGTGGTTGAGGAATTCAACTACGAGGAAGAAACCGATGGCCGGGCCGGCGAAAAATATGCCTGGATGAATGCGGTTCACGCAATGGCCGTTAATATCAACCGCGCTCATAAAGAGCATGGTTGGACGGTTCAAATTCGCGGGGTTCAATCGGGTGGTGAGGTTCTAAACTTGCCGACCCATACTTTTGAAACCGGCGATGGTGCCAAAGAGCTGAAATGCCCAACCGAAGTGTCGATCACCGACCGACGTGAGGGCGAGCTGTCAAAGGCCGGTCTGATCGGTTTGATCCATCGCAAACATACCGATAAGGCCGCGTTCATTGGGGCGCAGACGATTTATCGTCCCAAGAAATACGTTGATGATATGGCGACGGCTTCGGACAACCTGTCATCACGATTGCCATATATCTTCGCGGTATCGCGCTTCAGCCATTATTTGAAGTGCATGGTGCGAGATAAGATTGGCCAAAGCCCAGATCGACTGCAATTGCAAACTCAATTGCAAACATGGGTGAATAAATATGTTTCGGCAAATCCTGAAAGCGCAAGCGAACGGGAGAAGGCCAAAAAGCCTTTGGCCGGTGCCAAAGTGGAAGTGATCGAAGACGAGGAAAACCCCGGCTATTACATGGGTAAGTTTTACCTCAAGCCTCACTTCCAACTCGAGGGGATGGATGTCGGGATGTCTCTCGTGTCCAAATTGCCGAAAGGCAAGTAAACGGTTTGTCCACCAATTCCGCAAAGGAAAGATAAATGGCTGTTGATTTTTTTCTTAAACTTTCCAACAACATCAAAGGTGAGTCGCAAGACGAGAAGCACCGCGATGCAATTGATGTTTTGGGCTGGAACTGGGGTCTGACCCAATCCGGGACCACGCATCTTGGCAAAGGCGGCGGCGGCGGCAAAGTCAATGTGGCTGATCTGCATTTGTCGAAATATGTCGACCTTGCAACCAACGATCTGATCAAGCGCTGCGCAAACGGTGAGCACATCGAAAGCGGCGAGCTGATCGTGCGTAAATCGGGCGGCAATGCGCCTGTTGAATATATGCGCATCAAGATGAAACAGATCATGATTTCGAGCTACAACACCGGTGGCCAGAAAGACGGTCTGGACCGCGTGCAGGAATCGCTGTCGCTGAACTTCCGTGCCTTCGAAGTGACTTATGCCACTCAGGACGAGAACGGCGCACCCGGTGCGGAAAGCACTGCTGGTTGGGAGATTGCCGAAAACCGTGAGTGGTCGGCCTGATCTGTTCGGCCTGCCTATTGCTGAACCAAAAAAGAGCCGGCGTGAATATTCGCCGGCTCATCTTCTATATGTTCGCCAGTTCGGTGACATAAAGTCTTGGTCAAGGAAATGGTCTCGATCCCCGGCCCATCACGCAAGGCACTTTACGAATTCGCCGAAAAAGGCGGATTGCGTCAGATGTCATTGATGCATGTCTTTCGCGAGGCAATTGAAGAAAAAGACACCCGCGACTCGGGCCGCCATTATCAAGAGGGCGAGCGTGATTTAACCCTACGCAGCCAGAAACGGCGTGAAGGGGCATCGGATGCTGCTTTGCGAAAAGATTTGGCGCGCGATATTGCCAGCCTGATGAATACCATTCGTCTGGACACCGTCATTGATCTGCAGGACGCCCCCTATGTCCGTGAATCAATCATCAATCACGGCTTTCAAGACTTGGAAAGCATTTGGAAATCCAATGCGACGATGAGCGATATTGCCGCGTCCATTCGTTTGGCCTTGGTTCGAAATGAGCCGCGCCTGCGTCCAGCGACACTTGAGGTTCGTGTTCGCGATGAAAGCCCCAGTGCAGATCAACGCGTGACCTTTGAAATCCTGGCCGAGATGATTTCAAGCCCGACAGATATCACGATGGAATTTCTTGCCGAAGTTGACCCTTCACTGGGCAAGATCCAAATGAAGCGCATGCAGGGTGAGACATGAGAAAAGCCTTTCGCGACGCCTATAATCGCGAGCTTGCCCTGCTTTACGAGCGTTCAGCCGAATTTGCGGCAGAATATCCCGGTCTGGCGGATCGCCTTGGTGGGTTGCTGCGCGATAATACCGATCCTTGGATCGCGGGTCTGCTAGAGGGAACGGCTTTTCTGGCCGCTCGGGTTCAGCTGAAACTGGACGAAGAGTTCAACGGCTTTACGCGCGAGCTGCTGGATCAGGTCTTCCCCGAGGCATTGTCGCCAATTCCCAGCCTGATGCTTGTCGAGGCACAGGTCCCCCTTGATCGGCGCGACATTGACGATGGTCTGCGCTTTGAGCGTGGCGAATATCTGGATGCGCGGTTTCGTGACGCGGATCAGCGGGTGTCATGCCAGTTCAGCCTTTGCGCGCCGTTAGAGATCTGGCCGATCGAGCGCAGCGCCGTGCAATACCACGACCGTGCTGCGGTCATTGGATCTTTGGGGCAGGACCCGACCGAGAAAACGCGCGCCGGGCTGCAGATCGATTTGCGTCAGCAAGCAGGCGCCCCATTTTCCGAGGTCAAGCTAGACCAGCTGACCTTTCATCTGACCGGCCCCCTTGCGCATGCTGTCGCGCTTTATGAGCAAATCCATTGCGATTGTCTGCGCCTGTCAATCCGCTACCTTTCGCCACAAGGGGATGCGGTTTTCGTGCGTTTGTCGCCAGATCAGCTGGAGCAGGTCGGGTTTTCTGCCGATGAGACTCTGATCGGTGCCGATACCCGTATCTTTGATGGTTTCGCGTTGCTGCGTGACCAGTTTATTTTCCCGCGCCGCTATCTTGGCTTTCGACTGACCGGGCTTAACAAGATCCTGCGCCGGATCAAGGCCAGCGAAATCCAGCTGCTTTTTGAATTTGGCCGTGCCGATGACGTGCTGACCAAGCATGTCGAACCCAGCCATCTGCGCCTTTTCTGCGTCCCTGCCATCAACCTGTTCGAGGAAAGCTCGAACCAGGTTCGGCTGGATGATCGGCGCTTTGAATATGTGGTGACGCCTGACAGCTCGCCCCTGACACATTACGAAGTGCAGCGCATCCAGAAGGTCTATGCCAGCTTCGGCACGGCGCGCACCCGCGTCGAGGTCTATCCGCTTTACAGCTTGCCGCCCGGGCAACTCGCGCAGCGCAATATCATGTATTACACGTCGCGCCGCAAACCCCGGCGCCTGACGGATTCCGAACGCCAAACTGGCTTGCGCTTTGATTATCGTGGCACCGAGACCTTCATCACCGTCTACGAGCCACCCGATATCGATCCCAGCGGGCGCGCGCAGCGCCTGCATATTAAAACGCTGAGCTCGAACCGCCATCTTCCGGCCTATCTTCCGATTGCTGGATCGGATGACTTCCGCATGACCAATGACGTCGGCGTTTCACTGAACTGCGTCGCAGGTCCGACACGCCCGCGCGAGCCTATGATCGAAATCGATCGCGAGGGTCCACACCGCCTGACACAGGGCGATGTTCATTGGCGGCTGATCTCTTATCTGGGGCTGAACCATTTTGGCCTTGATGACCGAGGGACCGGTGACAGCGCGGCCGCGCTGCGCGAACTATTGTCACTTTTTGCGGATCTGTCCGACAACACGGTCGAAAGCCAGATCGCCGGTATCAAAGAGTTGCGGACAAGGCCCGTCGTGCGCTCGATCCGCCGCGAAGACGGATATTTCCCGGCACGAGGTCTAGAGATCTCGGTCACCTTCGACGAGGCAGCCTTCGAGGGAAGCGGGGTTATCCTGTTGGCCGCGGTACTTGACCGCTTCTTCGCGGAATATGCGAATGTGAACAGTTTCACCCAATCGGTCACCATTTCCCAACAGCGCGGCGTGATCAAGCGTTGGCCGCCCCGCAATGGTAAGGGGCCGCTACTATGATCGGTGCTGATGCGGGCTTTCTGGCGGTTTTAAGACGGATCGAGCGCGAAAACCCCACGCGCCCGCCCATCGGTCGCTCGCGGCGACTGGCAGAAGAGCCGGTCCGGCTGGGGCAAGACCCCGAACTGGCATTTCCAAGCAATGAGCTGTCCAGCACTGATCAAACCAGGGGCGGGGTGCCTGATCTTCGCGCCCAGTTCATCGGGTTTTTCGGCGCGAATGGTGCGCTGCCGCTGAACACCACCGAAGAAAGCCACCGCTGGAAAGAAACGGGCGAGAACGCCTTTGCCCGCTTCACCGATCTGTTCTCGACCAGATTTTACCAGCTTTTCTATCGTGCCTGGTCAGACAGCCACGCGATTACCCAATTTGATCATGCCCAAGGTGATCGCTTTGGCAGTTATGTCGCGGCGCTTTCGGGTGTCGGTACGCCAGCATATCTGGACCACGACTACTTTCCCGATATGGCGCGACTGCCCTTGGTGTCGATTTTTGGTGGGCGCGTGCGCAGCCCCGTCCGCCTTCAGCAGATGCTGGGACATTATTTCGGGCTTGGCGTGGTCGTCGAAGAGCACGTCCCCTCATGGATGGAATTCGACCCCGAGGATCACAGCCTGCTTGGCAGATCTGGCGCGGCGTTGGGGCGCTCGACCTATTTGGGTGCCAAGGTACGCTCGATCGGTGAGAAAATCCGTTTGCATGTGCAGGCGCGCAATCTGGCGGAATATCGCAGCTTTTTGCCGGGTGCGCCGAATTATGGCCAGATCGCGAATTTGACCTTTTGGTACTTGGGCAAAAGCTATGATGTCGAGCTGGCACTGAGTTTGCCGCAATCCGAGGTGCCCCCGGCGCAGCTGGGCCAAAGTGCCGATCTGGGGTGGATGGCGGCTTTGCCGCGCAAGACAGATGCCAAGCCCAAGCGAAAATCCAAAAAGCCGCGTGCTGATGAATTTGTCGAGGCCGCAAGATTTGCGCTTGTTCTTGACAGTGGAATGAAACGGGCCGCCTGACGGGCGACGGGAAGGACAGCAGATGACCGCAATCAGCATCGAAAAATTCGCCGGTAAGATGAATCGGCTTGGCTATGACGCTTTTTTGCAGGCCATGCGTCACGCGCGGGGCGAGGGCAACCGCAATGTCGAGCTGTGCCACTGGCTGTTTTACGCGATTTCCGATCAGGATTGCGATATTTCGGTGACGTTGCGCGAGCTGAAGCTGGACCGGGGTCGGGTGCTCAAGGATCTGGATCGCGCGATGGCGAGCCTCAAGAAAAATGTTACCGAAGTGCCCGGCATTGCCGAAAGTCTGGCAGATGCTTTGAACCACGCCTGGACCTATGCGACGCTCTTTTTC
>NZ_DALZMB010000028.1:0-3725 GCF_032007265.1 Paracoccus sp. (in: a-proteobacteria)
GTTTTCTAGCGATTGGCCCGTGGCAGATGTCTCGGTCTTGCGCGGGATCGCTGCAGCGCTGACGCGCCCGACCTATGACGGTGCCCGCGATGAAAAGCTGTCCTTGAGCGAGGTTCTGCACGCCTATACCGCCGGCGGCGCGCGGGCCGCGCATCGTGAGCATCTGACGGGTATGCTGCGCGCCGGCCTTGCCGCCGATCTGGTCATGCTGGGGGGCGATATCGAGGCGGTCGAACCCGCACAGATCCCCCAGATGGGCATAGCCATGACGATCTGTGGTGGCCGCATCATTTATGACGGCACAACCACCGCTTGATCGGGCCATAGTCATCGCGTGTCGCAAAAGCGGGCCAGCAAAGCCAGTGGCCCCGATTGACCTGTGGCAAGGGCCTTAGCGGGGTCCGGGCCCCGATGATGCGACAGATCGAGGGGCGTCGTTTATTCACGAACAAGACCGGGCCAGCTTGACGGTCAAAAGACTGACATGCTGGCCCGCTCCATGGGTATTCAAATAGCGTTCAATCGCTTGGCCCTCATTTGGACCAGATGGGCTAAACCTGATCGCGCGACAGATAGGTTTCGGCAAGATTGACCCAAAAAGCCGCGCCAAGGGCCAGCGCATCATCGTTGAAATCAAACTTTGGGTGATGCAGGCCGGGGTCATCTGGACCCTTTGCCGTACCGATGAAAAAGTAGCTGCCGGGCTTTTCGACCAACATATAGCCGAAATCCTCGCTCCCCATCATCGGGCGGTCGAAATCGACGGTCAGCGCCTCTCCCCACATCTGGCGCGAAAGATCGCGCGCAAAGGCAGTCTCGGCTTCGTGGTTGATCGTGGCATCATAGCTGCGCCGATAGTCAACCGTCGCGCTCATACCATAGCTTTCGGCCTGAGCCGCCGCGATCAGGCGAATGCGCCGCTCGATCTCGTCGCGCACGCTGGGGCTGAAACTACGAATTCCGACGACGATTTGCGCAGTCGAGGGGATGATATTGCTGACAGTCCCGCCATGAAAGGCCGCAACCGTCACGACGGCCGGGTCAAGGGCTGCGATGTTTCGCGAGACGATGGATTGCAGCGCCATCACGATCGAGGCTCCGGCCACGATCGGATCCGAGGTCAGCTCGGGTGTCGAACCATGGCCGCCATTGCCCTGAACCGTGATATAGCATTCATCCACCGCCGCCATAATCGGCCCATCGCGAAAGGTGAACTGGCCGAAAGGCAGGCTGGGATCATTATGCATGCCAAAGACTGCATCGCAGGGGAATTGATCAAAGATGCCCTCTTCCACCATGATCTTCGCGCCGCCCCAGTTCTCTTCGGCGGGCTGGAAAATCAAATGTAGGGTGCCGTCGAAATTCTGCCGCTCGGCCAAAGTCCGCGCCGCTGCCAAAAGGGTCGCTGTATGGCCGTCATGGCCACAGGCATGCATCAAGCCCGATGTCTTGCTGGCATAGCTTGCACCAGTTTCCTCGATAATGGGCAGGGCATCCATATCAGCGCGCAGACCGATGGCGCGATTGCCAGAGCCGCAACGCAAAGTCCCGACCAGCCCGGTCTTGGCCAGACCGCGCGTCACCTCATAGCCGTAACCTTCCAGTTCACGCGCGACCAGATCCGAGGTCCGCTCCTCTTCCAATCCCAGTTCAGGATGGGCGTGCAGATCGCGACGCAGGGCGATGAATTCGTCCAGCGCGACGATATCTTGGGGAGAGATCAGCCTCATGGTCAGACACCTTTGGTCGGAATACGGTTTTCAAAGAAACGGAAGATCACAACAAGGATCGCAGTCAGCAGAAAGTAAATCAGCGCCAAAAGCAGCAGCGGCTCATAGGTCAGAAGCGTGTTCGAGCGCACCCGCGAAATCACGCCGTAAAGATCGACCACGGTGATCGTTGCGACCAAAGGGGTGGATTTCAGTTGCAAGACCGTTTCGCCATTCAATGTGGGCAAAGCGCGATGCAGGGCACGCGGCAACCAAATGCGCCAGAACAGCTTGAACCGCCCCATGCCAAACGCCCGCCCCGCCTGCAATTCACCCGAGGGAACGCCGGCAAAGGCACCACGCATGACCTCGGCCTCATAGGCTGCAAAAGACAGCGTCAAAGCTGCAACCCCATAGGGCCAGGCCTCGCGCAGATAGGGCCACAAAAACGAACCGCGCAGCCCCGGAATCATGGGGAAAAGCGAGCCCAAGCCGTAATAAAGAAGCCAAAGCTGCAACAAAAGCGGTGTGCCGCGGATGGTCGTGCAAAAGGCTTTGGCCGGAACCGCAAGCCATAGCGGTCCAGTTACCTGAACCAGCCCAAGGGGAACGGCCAGAACAAAACCCAAAACGACGGTCGAAACCAGCATTCCCAGCGTGACCAATAGCCCCTTCCAAAGAAGGTGCTGATATTCCGCCAGCCAATACCATTGGCCGTAGTGAACCACCAAGCCAAAGCCCAATGCCGCAATAAGCATCAAAACGATGCGATGGGGCTTAAGCCAGGGCTCGGGCGCATCCGGAAGCGCGCTTGGTCCAGGGGGGTGGATCAGATCGGCGCGAGCCTCATCAAAGCCGGGGGCGGTTGCAGCACGGGGATCAAGATCGCTCATGCGCGGGCCTCGGCAATTCCACGGCGCGCGCGGCGTTCAATCTGGCGAATGATGACATTGGAGACCAAGGTCAGGATCAAATACAGCACCCCCGCCGCGAAAAAGAACAGCAGGTAATGTTTCGTCGCGCCCGCAGCCTGTCGCGTCACCAGCGTCAATTCGCTGAAACCCACCACCGCCAAAAGCGCCGTATCCTTGGTCGCGATCAGCCAGAGATTGGCCAGACCGGGTATGGCAAAGGGCAGCATTGCAGGCAAAGTCACACGACGCAAAACCTTGCCGGGAGACATGCCATAGGCGCGGGCGGCCTCGATCTGCCCCGGCGAGATGGATTTGATCGCACCCCGGATCACCTCGGTCGAATAGGCGCCCTGCACGATGCCGATCACAAAAATACCGGCCGCCAGACCGGAAATATCAACAGATCCGCGCCCGAGAACGGCCATCAACTGGTTCAAAAGATCGGTCCCCGCATAGTAAAGGATCAAGATCAGGACCAGTTCGGGCACCGCGCGAACCACGGTGGTGTAGATCTCCATCAGATCGCGGATCAATGGGCCGCCATAGAGCTTGCCCATTGCCCCGCCGACCCCCAGAACCAGACCCAGCGCATAGCCGCCAACCGCGATCTGGATCGAGCGCAGAAAGCCAGTCAAAAGAACCCCGCCCCACCCCGGAGGCGATAGGGCAAGAAGCCCCCAATCGATTACTGCCATCTTGCCCTCTGCCGTTCGGTGATCGTGGCGCGCACCATTACTGTTGGCGCGCGCCGGATTTTCTTAGAAAGTCCCGCTCAATCTCCGAAAATATCGAAGTCGAAGTACTTTTTGTTGAATTCGGCATATTTGCCATTGGCGCGAATACCTTTGATCGCGGTGTTCAACTTTTCCTTCAGCTCGGTATCGGATTTGCGCAGCCCAATGCCCGCGCCATCCGCCAGCACATCCTGATCATCGACAACCGTTCCCTTCATATCGCAGCAAGCCTTGCCTGCCTCGGTATTCAGGAAGTCCTTCATCGCAATATCATCCGCCTCGATCGCATCGATGCGACCTGCGACCAGGTCATTATTGGCCTCGTCCTGGGTCTGATATTCACGCAAAGTCGCGCCGGCCGGTGCAAA
>NZ_DALZMB010000028.1:3735-15812 GCF_032007265.1 Paracoccus sp. (in: a-proteobacteria)
CGGTGCAAAATGCTTTTGGGCATAAAACAGGTGACGGGTCCCGACCTGCACGCCAATCACCTTGTCCTTCAGCCCCTCGGGGGTCGCGTCAAACTGCATATCCTTGGCACCGATGACCGCCGATTTGGATTTATAATAGGAATCCGTGAAATCGATGGTTTTAAGACGGTCGTTGGTGATCGACATCGAGGTGATGATCATATCGATCTTGCCCGCGTTCAGCGCGGGGATGATCCCATCCCAGGCCAAAGGCGTGATAACGCAGTCAAGCTTGGCCTCTTCGCAAACGGTTTTGGCGAAATCGACCTCCCAGCCGGTCCAATTGCCAGCGGCATCGGGAACGGTGAAAGGTGGGTAAGGCTCGGCCGAGATACCCACCTTTAACGGTTGTGCCATTGCCGGTGCCAGTGAGGCCATCCCGGCCAAAGCCGCGACAGACAGAGTAGCGAGCAGTTTTTTCATGATCTTCCCTGTTGGTTTCGGTCTTGGTGATTAATGGGTGGATTGGATAAAACGCTTCAGCCGTTCAGATCTGGGCGCGTCAAAGATCTGCTCGGGGGTGCCCTGTTCTTCGATGAGGCCGCCGTGAAAATAGACGATCCGATCTGCGACATTGCGGGCAAATTTCATTTCATGCGTGACCAGGATCATCGTGCGGTTTTCGCGCGCGAGATCGCCGATCACATTCAAAACCTCGCCGACCAGTTCGGGGTCAAGCGCCGAGGTCGGCTCATCAAACAGCATGACCTCGGGGTCGACGGCGACAGCGCGCGCGATCGCGGCCCGTTGCTGCTGGCCGCCCGACAAAAATGCCGGATAGCTGTCACGCTTTTCATAAAGGCCCACCCGTTTAAGCAAGGTTTCCGCTGTGGCGATGGCCTGATCTTTGGGGATGCCCAGTACATGGACAGGCGCCTCGATCACACTTTGCAAAACCGTGCGATGTTGCCAAAGATTGAAGCTTTGAAACACCATGGCCAGCCGGGCGCGAATACGCTCGACCTGCTTTCGATCCGAGGGGATCTGCCCATCGCGGCGGTCGGGCTTCATCGCAATTTTTTCGCCATGAACCGTGATCGTTCCAGCCGTCGGATTTTCCAGCAGGTTGATGCAGCGCAGAAAGGTCGATTTGCCAGAGCCCGAGCCACCAATAATGGCAATCACCTCGCCCTTCCTGGCCTCTAGCGAGACGCCCTTAAGTACTTCAAGCGCGCCAAAGCGCTTGTGCAGACCGGTGACTTCAATCGCGTTTGCGGCTTCGCTCAACAGCAATCCCCCCTGTCATTCCCTTCGATCGGCCCCTTGCGCGGACCGGGTCCAGTGTCGGTTTGCGGCTCCTCTTCCGCGCCCCGAACTGCGGCTTTGCGAATCAATTCCTTCGTTCAGCTGGTTTGAAGATACCCGATCTTTCCAGAAACTATACTCTTGAATAATTATTATTCACCTGCATAGTTTCTTAAGCGAACCCTCAGAATCATCAGCGTTTTTGCTGATGGGTTAGCGGGATCACGGCGCAAATTTCTGCGTTTGGAAAGGATTATGGGTCTGGCAATGGCAGCAACCTTTCGCCGCAATCAAGACTTTGACCGCCGGGCCGAGATGGTTCGGGCAACGCTTGATTGCATTGCGGACAAGGGCATTCAGGGCACGACAGTTCGTGCCGTCGCGACCTATGCCGGTGTCAGCAACGGCCTGATCCGCCATCACTTTGCCTCGAAAGAGAATATGATCCTTGCCGCCTATCGCGAAACCGTCGAGATGCTGACGGCACCCGGTCGCGCGGTAATGCAGGCCGAAAACATTGGGCCGCATTTGCGTCTTGCCAGCTTTATCCGCGCCAGCATCGGTGGCGAAGTGGCCGATCCGCGCATGTTCTCGCTTTGGGCCTCATTCATCAGCCAGGTCAATGTCGATGCTGAAATGGCCAAGATCCACAATGAAGGCCACCTGCCCTATCGCACGGCGCTAGAGCCGATGATCGAGGCGATCATGGCATTAGAGAACCGCAGCCTGACGCGGGAAGCCTGTGAAAGACTGGCAATTTCGCTGAATGCGCTGATCGACGGGCTGTGGCTTGAGGGCTGCCTTTATAAAGATGACCGCACGCCCGATGACTATGTCGAGCTTGGTCTGGAAACGGCCGAGGCGCTTTTGCACACAACCCTTCCCCGTGACGGTTTGGACGAACATGCTTTGGCCAATGATCGCGTTCGAACCGGTCGGGCCTCGGCGCGCAACAAAGACCTGCCCGCCAAAAGCGTGCCCGCGAAGCCGCCCCGTGCAGGCAACCCGGACCAATTGGCACCAACAAGCAAGGATGCAGGGACCAGCTAGGCCGAAATGTGATGGCCCGGCACTGACGACCTACCCTTAACCCGGATCGAAGGATTGACCATGCGCTATGCTTCCATGACCGACCGACTGGCCAGCCTTGGCTCTGACAAATGGGAATTGCATGCCCGTGGCCGCGCCTTGGCCCAAGAGGGCAAACCCGTGATCGAGCTGACCATCGGCGAACCCGACATCGCGCCAGATTCCCAGCTTTTGGACATTTGCAACCAGGCCATGCGCGCCGGGCGCACCCGTTATTCCAACGGGCGTGGCGAGCCCTCGGTGCTTGAGGCTTTGGCCGCAAAATATTCCGCACGCAGCGGCCGAGCTATTACTGCCGACAATATCTTATGTCTGCCGGGTACGCAGACCGCGCTTTTTGCAGTGTTCATGGCGCTGGTCGAGGCAGGCGATCAGGTGCTGGTTCCCGATCCCTATTATGCGACCTATGAAAGCGTGATCCGCGCGCCGGGGGCCGAGGTCGTACCGGTCGCCTTGCGTAAAGAAAACGGCTTTCATCTGACGCCTGCGGATCTTGAAGCCGCAATCACCCCCCAATGCCGCGCGCTTTTGCTCAACAGCCCCCACAACCCTTCAGGCGCAGTCCTAAGCCGCGAAGAAATCCGCGCCATTGGCCAGATCTGCATCAAGCATGACCTGTGGCTTGTCTCGGATGAGGTCTATGAGCATCTGATCTTTGACGCAGAATTTGCCTCGCCTTTGGACCTGCCCGAGCTTGCAGAGCGTACGATTGTCGTCTCGTCGATTTCGAAATCCCATGCCGCGCCCGGCTTTCGCTCGGGTTGGGCGATTGGCCCGCAAGAGTTCTGCGCCCGGATGCTGCCGATTTCGGAATCCATGCTGTTTGGCGGCCAGCCCTTTATTGCGGATATGACCGCCCATGCCTTGGCCAGTGACCTGCCCACTTCGGCGATCATGCGTGAACAATATGGCCGCCGCGCCAAAATGGTGGCGGCGCGGCTGGGCAAGGTGGCGGGGTTGCAACCTTTGCCGCCCGAGGCGGGCATGTTCATCCTGATCGATACCAGCGCCACAGGCCAATCTGGCGAAACCTTTGCCCGCGGCCTTTTGGATAATGTGCTGGTTTCGGTGATGCCGGGATCGTCTTTTGGCGCGCAGGCTGAAAACCTGATCCGGCTAAGCCTGACCGTTCCTGACGAGATCTTGCAAGAGGCCTGCGAACGTATTGCCGCCCATACTGCCGAGTTGATGGCGCAAAAGGGTCACCTTGACCTTCCTGTCCTGGCCTAATCGTCACGCTATCCAGATCCGGGACCGCGCAATGAGGAGGCGCGCCCAGATCTGCTGAACTGATCAAAACATCGGCGCCCCGCGCCCTCTGGGAGGAGTTTGGAATGGATTTCGGCCGGTCTGAAGAACAGGACATGATCGTCAAGACTGTCCGCGATTTTGTCGAGAATGAGATCTACCCCCATGAAGCCGAGGTCGAGCGCCTTGGCCATGTCCCCCATGAGTTGGGCGAAGAGATCAAGCGCAAGGTCATCGATCTGGGCTTTTATGCCTCGAACTTTCCAGAAGAGGCCGGCGGTCCGGGCCTGTCGCATGTCGATTTCGCATTGGTTGAACGCGAACTTGGCCGCGGCTCGATGGCGCTGACCCATTTCTTTGGCCGGCCGCAGAATATCTTGATGGCCTGCGAGGGCGAGCAGATCGCAAGGTACCGCGATCCCGCCGTGCGCGGTGAGCGGATGGACGCTTTGGCCATGACCGAACCAGATGCCGGATCGGATGTGCGCGGCATGAAAACCACCGCGCGACGTGACGGCGGTGATTGGGTCTTGAACGGCACCAAGCATTTCATCTCGGGCGCCGAACACGCCGATTTCGTCATCGTCTTTGTCGCGACAGGCGAAGAAACGGCTGGCAATGGCATGATCAAAAAGCAGATCACGACCTTTCTGGTCGATCGCGGCACGCCCGGCTTCACCATCCGCGATGGTTATAAATCGGTCAGCCATCGCGGCTATAAGAACATGATCCTGGAATTCGAGGATTGCCGCCTGCCCGATGCGCAGGTTCTGGGCAAGGTCGGTGGTGGGTTCGAGGTGATGAACGACTGGCTTTACGCCACCCGCATCACCGTCGCCACCATGGCTGTTGGCCGCGCGCGCCGCGTATTTGACATGATGCTGGACTATGCCGCGCAGCGCAAACAATTCGGCCAACCGATTGGCCGCTTTCAGGGAGTTGGCTTCCAGATCGCCGACAGCATCACCGAAATCGACGCAGCTGACTGGCTAACCCTTGCGGCTGCATGGCGCTTGGATCAGGGCTTGCCCGCCAATCGCGAGATTGCCTCGGCCAAGGTTTATGCCTCGGAGATGCTGGCTCGAGTCACTGATCGCGCCATTCAGGTTTACGGCGGCATGGGGCTGATGGACGACTTCCCGATCGAGCGTTTCTGGCGTGATGCGCGCGTCGAGCGTATCTGGGATGGCACGTCGGAAATTCAGCGCCACATCATCTCTCGCGATTTGCTGCGTCCTTTGGGGGCCTGATATGAAAGACTTTGCGATGCGCGACCTGTCTCGGTTGTTGCGCCCCAAATCCATCGCCGTCATCGGCGGCGGCTGGTCGGTCGCAGTCCTGAAGCAATGCCAGAAGATGGGATTTGAGGGTCAGCTTTGGCCGGTCCATCCCACTCGGGATAGCATTGCCGATCTGCCCTGTTATCGTTCTGTGGCCGATCTGCCCCATGCGCCCGATGTGACCTTTATCGGGGTCAATCGCGATGCCACGATCGATGTGGTGCACGAACTGGCCGCGCGGGGCGCAGGGGGCGCGGTCTGTTTTGCTTCGGGCTTTGCCGAGGTTGCAGATGGCGAAGAGCGCACCCGGGCGCTGCTGGAAAGCGCTGGGGCGATGCCAGTTCTGGGCCCCAATTGTTACGGCTTTATCAACTATCTTGACGGCGCGCTTTTGTGGCCCGATCAGCATGGTGGCAAGCGCGTCGACAGCGGTGTCGCGATCATCGCTCAATCGTCAAATATTGCGATCAACTTGTCGATGCAAAAACGTGGCCTGCCAATGGCCTATGTGCTGACAGCGGGCAATCAGGCCCAGACCGGGCTGTCGGGTCTGGCCGATGCGGTTCTGGACGATCCCCGAGTGACTGTCTTGGGCCTTCATATCGAAGGTTTCGATGATCTGGCCAAGCTAGAGGCGGTCTTTACAAAAGCGCGCGCTAAAAATGTGCCCGTGGTTGCCATCAAAGTCGGGACCTCCGAAGCGGCGCAGGCCATGACCATGTCCCATACCGCCTCACTTTCGGGCGCGGATGCGCTGGCAGATGCGTTTTTCGCGCGTATGGGCGTGGCCCGTGCCCGTTCGCTGGACGAATTCGTCGAGACGCTCAAGCTGCTTCATGTGCTGGGGCCGTCACCAGATGCCACCTTGGGATCAATGAGCTGTTCTGGGGGCGAGGCCTCGTTGGTGGGGGATCTGGCCGAGGCGAACGGGATGGACCTGCGCCCCCTTAGCCAAAGCGATGCAGCGCGTGTCAAAGCGACGCTGTCAGATATGGTGACAATCTCTAACCCGCTGGATTATCACACATTCATCTGGGGTGACGCCGCCAAAATGAAGGCCACATATGCCGCGTTTTTGGAAAGCGGCTTCGGTCTGTCGATGCTGGTGATCGACATCCCACGCGAGGATCGCTGCGATGACAACGGCAGCTATGCGGCAATCGAGGCGGCATTGGCGGCGGGCAAGGAAAGCGGGCGGCGCTTTGCGCTTGTTTCAAGCCTGCCCGAGAATATGCCCGAGGCGCTGACAGAAACCATTATGGCCGCCGGGATTGCGCCGCTCATGGGGCTGGAAAGCGCAATCCGCGCGGCGCGCCATGCTGCCAATATCGGCGCCGCATGGGCCGCCCCTGCGCCCCAGCCATTGGCCTTGCCACAAGCTGGCACCGCCTTGCCTGCCCTGGATGAATGGCGATCGAAAGCAGCATTGCGCGAGATCGGCATTGCGACCCCCAAGGGCCTGCTGGCCGCCGATCCCTCGGAGGCGTGGAAACTTGCCGAAAAGCTGGGCTTCCCGGTGGTGTTGAAAGGGGTTGGCGATCATCTGTTGCACAAAACCGATCTTGGGGCCGTGGTCATCAATCTCAAAACCCCCGAGGAAGTCGCTGCAGCAGCGTTTAATACGGCCGCGCTCGATTGTCAGTTTCTGGTCGAGGAAATGGCGCAAAACGCAGTCACCGAACTGATCGTCGGCCTGTCGCGTGATCCGCAGTTCGGGTTGTTTTTGACCATCGGCGCGGGCGGTATTCTGGTCGAGATCTTGCAAGACAGCCGCGCGATTTTGCTTCCCGCCAGCCGTGATGAAATTCGCGCAGCGCTGCTATCGCTGCGCATTGCGCCGATCTTGCACGGTTATCGCGGCAAACCCGGTGGCGATATTGATGCAGCCGTCGATGCGATTGCCAAAATTGCCGAATATGCGGTCACCCATGGTGATCAAATCGAGGAACTTGACGTCAACCCGTTGATGATCATGCCAAAGGGCGTGTTGGCCGTCGATGCGTTGCTACGCCCCAGAAAGGTAAGCCATGTCTGATATCGTCAAAACCCGGCGTGACGGGGCGGTGCTGGAAATCACCTTTGATCGGCCCAAGGCCAATGCGATCGGTCAACCCTCCAGCCGGGAACTGGGTCAGGTTTTCGCGGCTTTTCGCGATGACCCTGCGCTGCGCGTTGCCATTTTCACCGGCGGAGGCGACAAGTTCTTTTCCGCGGGATGGGATCTGAACGAGGCCGCAGATGCAGGTGGCTCGGGCTATGTTGCTGATTACGGCGTGGGTGGCGTTTACGGCTTTTCCGAGCTTGAGGGCCTGAACAAGCCGATTATCTGCGCCGTCAACGGCTATGCCATCGGTGCGGGGTTCGAGATCCTGCTTTCGGCCGATTTCGTGATCGCGGCAGAAAATGCCCAATGCTGGCTGCCTGAAACAACGCTTGGGGTGCTGCCCGATGTCGGCTCATTCCTTTTGCCTAAAATGCTGCCAAAGGTGATCGCCAATCAGGTCCTTTATGGCGGGCTTACATTAGAGCCTGCCGATCTTCTGCGTTGGGGATTGGCCAATCAGGTTACGCCCAAGGGGCAAGCCATGCAGGCCGCCCGGGAATTGGCGCAGCGCATTTTGCGCTCGGCCCCGCTTTCAGTCGAGGCAGCAAAAGAGACGGTGCGCCTGGCCGAGAAAAAGACCCTGCGCGAAAGCTATCACGCTATGCGGGCGGGCGAATTTCCGGCCTTTCAACGCCTGATGGACAGCGAGGATGCGCTTGAGGGCCCCCGCGCCGCCGTTGAAAAACGCGACCCGATCTGGAAGGGCCGCTAGGCCCTTCTCCTTCTGCTTTGACCTGCGACATTGGCATGCCGTCTCGGCATGCCCCCTGAAGCTATTGCTTTGAAAAGGATTGTGTCTTGAAAACCCTTGCCAGCTATCTGCTTGAAAGTCTTAGCGCTTATGGCGTGGATACGGTCTTTGGTATTCCGGGGGTGCATACGGTCGAGCTGTATCGCAGCCTGCCGGCAAGCGGCATTCGCCATATCACCCCGCGCCATGAACAAGGTGCGGGCTTCATGGCCGATGGCTATGCGCGGGCAAGTGGGCGCGTCGGCGTTTGCTTTACGATCACGGGGCCTGGCCTGACCAATATTGCGACCGCGATGGCGCAGGCCTATGGCGATTCCATACCAATGCTGGTGATTTCCTCGGTCAACGCCAGGGGGCGCATGGGCTCGGGCGCGGGCTGGCTGCATGAGCTGCCAAATCAACAGGCATTTGCTCGCGAAATCTCGGCCTTCAGCCAGACAATCCTTTCGCCCGAAGAGCTGCCACAAAGCTTGGCGCGCGCCTTTGCCATTTTTGGCTCGGCCCGCCCGCGCCCGGTTCATATCGAAATCCCAATGGATGTGCTGGAGCTGGATGCCAGCGCTTTGGCCCCGGTCAAACCCGGCGCCGTCCCCGCCCCGCCGACGGCCGATGCGGGGGCGATTGCGCAGGCGGCGCAAATGCTTAACCGTGCCGAAAACCCACTGATCATGGTGGGTGGAGGCGCTATTTCGGCGGGTCCGGCGGTGATTGCGCTCTGCGAAAAGCTGTCAGCGCCTGTCATCAGCACCGTCAATGGGCGCGGGCTTTTGCCGCCAGATCATCCGCTGAACCTTAGCGCCAGCCCCTCGACCGAGGCGATCCGCAGCCTGATGAAGGCGTCAGATTGCATCCTGGCGGTCGGTACCGAATGCGGGCCGACGGATTATGATATGTATGTCACGGGCTATCCAAGCCTGCCGGGTCAGATGATCCGGCTGGACCTTGACCCGCAACAGGCCATGCGGGGATTTCTGCCCGACCTTGCACTGATCGGCGCGGCAAAACCCACACTCGAGGCGCTTTTGCCCCAGATCATGCAAAGCGCGCCCCGCGATCACAGCGCCCTGCCCGCATTGCGCAGCCAAGTTCGCACGGATCTGCCCCAGATCTTGCAGGCGGGCTGTGCCCTTGTCGAACAGATCCGAGACACTCTGCCCAATCTGCCCATTGTCGGGGATTCAACGCAGGCGGTTTACGGCGCCAATCTTGACTATGCCGCCCCCGCCCCCCGTCTTTATTTCTGTTCGGCGACCGGCTTTGGCACTTTGGGTTATGCATTGCCCGCAGCGATCGGAGCGGCGCTTTCAACCGCTGTCCCGACGCTGGCCTTGATCGGGGATGGCGGGCTGCAATTCACCCTGCCCGAGCTGGCTGTGGCGCGAGAGCTGGATTTGCCGCTGATCGTGCTGATCTGGAACAATTCAGGCTATCGCGAGATCAAAACCTCGATGATCGACATGGGGGTCGTACCGGTGGGCGTCGATATCTTTACGCCCGATTTCCTCACCTTGGCCAAGGGTTTCGGTTGCCATGCTGTTCCCCTGTCCAACCTGTCAGATCTACCCGCTGCGCTGCATGATGCAGCCAAGCGCAAAGGCCCAACCGTGATCGAGATCATGGAAACCACAATTCTGGATGCCGCATTTCCCTGATTTAGTTGGGTAAAAGGCAGCGTCGTACAGAATGGCGATCCTTATGGGGTGGCGTGGCCCGTTTTTGAAAAATCTGGCTTCGCCCGGCGGCATCGAGGGGCTTTCTGGCGGCCCCTTCGCCGGTTTTCAGACTTGGGGCAAGCGAAAGCCCCCCCTGGGCCTGTTCATTCACACCTCGCCGTCATTCTCTGGTCTCGACATTTTTGGGTCCCGTCATTCCCGGGTATCGTCATAGGCCAGTCTCGATGTCGTCCCGCCCCATGCTGGCGAGACGCGCCTTGCGATCCAGCGCCGGATCTGTCCGCTTTCATCGCGGATGACCGAGGGGACGCGGCGCAACAGCACACCCTCGCGCGGGACCTCTTCGTCGAAAAGGTCGAAAGGCGTCGGCGACAGCACCTTGCCTTGCGCATGCTCGTTTCCATCAAAGCTGCCTTTGCGCAGGATGAACCCACCTTGGTTCGAGGTCGGAACCGGCACCATTGGCAGCCAATAGTCAGCCGGTAAGATCTCTAGCGTCCAGCGAAGATCCGCACCCGCTTGAGGATGGGCAGGCAGCGCGAATGGCGCGCCATCTCCTGCGCGATCACGCGCACGGCCATCTGCCCCTTCGACGCATTTTTCGATGGCCCAGACGACATTCGCGGTCTCGTCTCGCGCAAAGACAACCTCTTCGATGGCCGGCCCCTCCATCGCGGGTCGGGCATTGGGTGGAATGACAAAGGACCTTTCGCTCTGAGCGTCGCTGCGACTTGTCTCATAAAGCCTGAAATGGCCCCGACGATTGAGATCGGCCGCGGGCGCGACAGCGATCGTTTCACCGAATGTGGTGCGGTAGCTGACGGAAGTGACCTCGGCCAGAATACCACGCGGAAGATCGATCGGCGCGATCAACCAATCATTGCCGTAGATCGTCGCATATTCCAGAAAGGCCAAGCGGGCGAGGTCGTTGGGCTGCACCTCGGTCACGCCAAAATTCGCCAGCCCATCTTCGAATTCCCACATCCGGTTTGCGGGCATCCCGGCATAGCGCAGCTTGGTGGCATGAACATGGGCGTGATAGGTTTCCACTTGGGCAGCAATGGGATCTTTACTCTCGTTGCCAAACGCCCCCCCGGCCACCAGATCGACACTGTACCAGTCGATGGCCCCGCCCAGATGGCAGGGCGCCTCAAGGCGCTTGGCATCTGCCTCGCCGCTCGCCTGCAGGGCAAAGCGGTATTCAAGGCGTTTGGCAAACCAGCTGTCGCTGAGTTGGCCCCGGCGCGAGACGTTCTGGCGATACCAAACCAGCCAATCAGCGGCGGCATGGGCAATCTCTGCCGGCTCAGCCTCTAGCCAGTCGGGGGTGCCGGCCTCAAGTGCAAGAGCCGCTGCCTCGGCATCGGGGATATGGCGCAGCACCATCTGCCATGCGCTATCGGGTTTGGCCGCAAGAATATCGGGGGCATCCGGGTCAAAGGCGCAGCCTGCCTGCAACAAGGCCTCGCCCGACCAACCCAAGGGCGCAAGGGCTGCGATCAATGCGCTCGCTGCCTCGGCGCGGGCGCGCAAATTGGGGGGGGACCAGGGCTCGGCCTCGATCTCAGGCTCAAAGATTTCGCCCAAGGGCATCGAGATCGCCGCATGGCCAAGCGCGGCATCGCCGTGGCGTATCGCGGTCAGGGGCCGCGCCTGCGCCGTGATCTGTACTGAGACCGGCGTGCCGCAATCCTCGCCACGAAATTCCCCCATTTGCCATTGCCGCGCGATCAGCCACAGCGGGTCATGCATGCGTGCCTCGATCCCGGCGATCGGATCTCCGGACAGCGATTGCGGCTCAAGACGGGTCCAGGCCGGGGGTTTGCGCAGCAGGTCCTGTATCGCAACATCCTTTAGCACAATTTGAGCAACTGCATCGCGAAAAACGGCGGGCTTGACCATTCACGCCTCCTTGGTGAAGGTGAAGTTGCGCAGCGCGCTGGTCGCGGCAACAACTTGTTTGTCATGAATAAACTTGCTCCAATCGATCAGATCTTCGCCCTGAAGCGACCAGCTTTGGGTGTAGATTGCGGGCAGGATGCGCCCCGCCAGCGGCAGGGTCTCTAGCGTGACCAGCCGCGCCTTTGCCAAATCCAGCAGATCATCGAAAAGATTGCACAACAGATCTTCGTTCCAGCGCGCGCCACCCGGTGACACGGCCAGCAAAAGCATCTGAGGTGGCTCGGCGCCGGGCGCATCGGCATGGATCGCGACCCCCGCCGTCATTCGCGAGATCGCCGAAGATCCGGCCCCCAATGCCTCACGGCGCGGCATGGTCTCGGTCCATTCATCGATCAACAGGCCCATGATCCCATCATCGATCTGAAAGCCGTCGGGCGCATCTGCCAGCAGCGATACCACCGGGCAGCTGGTCGAGGCGACATCCATCGCAACCCTGCCCCCAATCCAAACATCCAGCGGATTTTGCCCCATGCCGCAAAGTTGGCGCACATTATAGCAAGGCCCATTGCCCGCGATTCCGGACAGCAGGGCCAGACGCGAGAAGCTGGCGAGCGGCGCGCGCACGCTGCCAAAGTCGGAAAGATAACGCTCTGGCTGGCCCGCGGGAACCGGGGCAATCGCGCGTTCGCCCTTTGGCTCGGCCGGATCGTCCGGGGCGAAACGATAGGAGATCGGCAGGGGAAACC
>NZ_DALZMB010000028.1:15822-39950 GCF_032007265.1 Paracoccus sp. (in: a-proteobacteria)
GGAAACCCTGTGCCGAAAAGCGCCTCGGCATAGGCGGCAAGCGTGTCTGGCAGGGGCGGTTTGGCGCGCTCGGCATTGGCGCGTTGCAATCTTGCCGCGCCCTCAATCAGGGCCAGTCGTGCAAGTTCCGCAAGCTGGGATCGCCCAAGATCGGGAAAGGCAAAGCCAAAATCGGTCAGCGCCAGAAGCGCCGCCATCATGTCGTCGCGCAAGACGGCCGAGTTGGACAACAGCCTGTCCAAAACCAAAAGGCGTGATTGCAGTCCCCCTGCGGCACCATCCAGCCGGGCAAAGGCCGCCGTCAGCCCGCTTTGATCGGGCAGCCAGCCCGATGCCCCCGGCAGACCGATACTGAGCCCGCCAAGGGGCTGGGCGCTGTCTAGAACCTCTTGCAGCGCAGCCCCGGTCAATATCGCTTGCGCCAGCGTCTGCTCGCCCGGGCGGACAGTTGTGGGAAAGGCCGCCGCAGGATTGGCAAGCCCGGCCCTGTGGCGCAAGACCCTTTCCAGCGTTTCGGGATGGCGGCAAAGGGCGGCGAAATCCAAGGCCGACAGGCCTGTGTCGGCCAAGTTTCGCCCCTGACCCAGCGGGACATGCTCGGGCGCGCCCAGCCTCGCGGCGGCCCAGCCCTCTGCGCCGGGATTGCACTGGGCGCGTGGGCTGGCACCGGGCCAGCTGCTTGGCGATTGCGGCGGCACGGCGATCAGACGATGGGTGACAACGACGCCGGGCCCATGCGTTTCCAGAACGTCCAGTTGCTGGGGCGGCGGTGCCTCGCCCCGACCAGCCGCATCAAGTGCGGCAGAGGCGCGCGCCATATTCCCCTGGGCCAGTTGATGTACCGCCTCAGCCAGCATCAGATCGGCCAGGGCATCGGCATCCTCGGCTGCTTGCGTCATTGCAGCGGCGATTGCGGCCTTTTGATCGTCATCCGGCCCAGTCCAGTTGATCGTGGGATCCAGATATTCATTGCCCACGGGTTTGAGGCCAAGCTGGGGGTAAAGCCAACCCGGCCCGCGCCCCGGATCGTTCCAGATTTCCAGAAGACGCAGCATATCGGTGACATTGACCCCTGCCACAATGCCACGCTCGACTGCATTTCCGCCCGCATTCATCTGGCCCGCAATCAATGGGGCAAGGCCACGAAAGCTTAGGATAAAGCGGTCGCAATTCCCCTCATGCATGCGGCGCTCGAAATCATAGCCAAGCAAAGCCGGCAAGGTCTGGCCCTGAGCCACGCCTTGCAGCAGCAACATCGCCCGGCGCACCCTTGCGCTGCTGAGGTCAATGGCGAAAGCCCCTCCGCCGCCGTCGCTCGGATTATGCGACAGATAGGCGCTGCGCAAAATCCCGGCGGTGGTGGCCAGATCGATGCCGGGTGCCGCAATATAGCCCCCCTGCGGCGTCTGGCGCTTTTGTGGGGCAATATCCAACAGCCAGCCAAATGCACCAATGCTGATGCCGGCAGGCTGGGCCGCGCGCATGCGCGACAAGCGTGCCGACGACAGTGCCGCGATCCATGCATCGATCCTGTGGCTGCATGTATCCAGCGTTTCAGCGACGAGGATCGAAAAATCGCCCCCCATTGCCGCCAGCCGCGCCAACCCCTCTTGCATGGCGCTGCGTTGTTGAACGCCAATCAGCAAATCGGTGGCCATGGCAATGCCATAGGCCTCGCGCTCGGCAATCGAGGTCGCATCAAGCACCATGCTTGCCCGGTCGCGTTGCAGGCGCAGCGGTGCATCCAAGGGGGCCGTGGCATCCGCCCGCTCGGCAAGCAAGCGCAGCGGCGTCAGCACCGCGCGCAGCTGTTCGGCGGAGGGGTTATCGATCGGAGACATGGCAAGGCCGATCACCCTTTGGCTAAGCTCGGGCGAGATGCTGTTGGTCAAATTAACGGCCTCGGCAAATCTTTTGGGCGGGGTTGCCGCGCGATTGACGCGCGCCCAGCCAAGGGCAATCAGCGCCTGAAAGATGCTTGAGATGCCGCCCCCGGACCTGCCATCGATCAAGGATTGCGCATAGGCCGCGTCGCGTGCCGGATCGGCATAGGGCAACAGGACCGGGCGGCTTTCCTCGTCAAGCGAGCCCGGGCCATAGACATAATTGAACCCGCCCAAAGCCTCGGCCACTAGCCTGACCAACAACGCCTCGACATCGGCGGCATCTTTGCCGGTCGTGGTGGTGGCCTCGATCTTGCGGATCAGATCCCCAGAAAGGCAGCGCCGCGCCCTGACACCCCAAGAGACGGGGGCATGTCCATAGATCTCAAGCACCTTTTGCGCGCCGCCCCCCTGATCCAGACGGGGCAGGTTTCTCGTTGCATTCAGCCAGTTCGGCAACATCTTGCGAAGCATCTTATCCAGCGCGGTTTCAGTGGCCCCCTGCGCCGCAGTGGCCGCCCGGGTGAAGCCGGTAAAGGGGAAGATGCCATAAGGCTGATTGCCCACGCGGATTGCAGGCAAGGCCCCGCGACCGCGCAAGAAACCGCGATGAAATCGGGAGATCTCATCGATGAGCCATGGCGACAGTTTGCTTTGGCTTTCGTCGAGGGTTTCAAGAAAATAGCCCCAGGTTGCGGGCCAAAGCGCCGCATTCATCGCCTGTGCGGCTCCGTCCTCGATCGCCTCGGCATGGGGGATCGACGCCAAGACGGCACCGCCCGAGCCCAAGGCCGCGGCCGTAAGACGGCCGACACTATCGGGCGCAAGGGGGGCATCGGTCAGGGTCAGGGCAGCGGGCGTATCCCAGCGTTGCCATCCCGCATCGGCGGCTTCGGTATTGTTGGTGGGTGTGCCTTGGGGCACAAAGGCCAGACCCGCACCGCCGTCATGGGCTGCCAGCAGCGCATCAAGAGCCGCTGCGCATTCGCCCGGCGTGCGGCTTGCGCTGACACCATAGACATACAGCCGCTCGATTGGCGCGGTTGTGCGCAGCGGCAATTCCAGCGCCATCCCCGCCTGCAGGGCCAGATCGAAATCAGCCAGCCATTCGGTCCCATCCAGCATTTTAAGCCCGTCGTGATCACTGATCCCCGAACCGTCATCAGCAATCAGACCAATGGCCAGATCCGACGCAATCGGCCCGCCCGCGGCGCGCAGCTGCTGGCCTTGTTGCCAGGCCGTGACAAGAAGGCGCTCGGGCAAAAGGCGGGGGCGCGCAGCACCTTTGACCGGGGCATGGGGCGTTGGGAATTTGGGGGCCGCTCCCGTACCACGCTCGGTGGCATTAATCGGACGCATGGCGCGAGCGACAAAACGCGCCCGCCCCTTGCCCACCTGATCCAGAAGCTGTCCCCAGTGGACTGCAATCTCGCTGTCATCTTTGGCCGCAAAAAGATTTGACCAGTAAGCGGTGGCGGCCGTGATCTCGTCGCGGCTAAGGCCGGGATCGGTGGCGTCGATATGAATGTCGTCGGGATAGGCACGAATACGCAGCACGGGCTTGCCCGCCGGGGTTTTGCCAAAGCGCGTTTCAAGCCGCAGGGGCAGCAACAAAAGCGGCACATCGCCGGGTGCATCAAGGGGAAGTTTCAGGAACCTGTCCAGCTTGTCGCGAAATGTCTTGGCCAATTCAGCCTTGTCGCGCGTCAATTGATCCATGCGCGCAGTGCTTGCCTCGATCTGGCGGCGAGCATGCGAGATGGCGCGGGCATCACCCGCCGCCTCGGCACGGGTCAGGGCGGCTGTTTCAGCATTGAGCCGCTCGCGCGCCTGGGCAAGTGCCGCCTGCGCCTTATCCAAACTTAACCTTGCGCGGCCCGCCTCGGATTGCGAGGCCTTGAGCATGTCCAGATCCAGATCAGGCATCACCATCCTCCGCTTGGTTCAGGGTTGCGCTTGGGTCTTTGCAATCAGGCGGTCCGCGCGGAAGGCCGCGCGATAAGGGTCGGTCAACAGCACGCGCGCCACGACACCGGCATGGCCTGGCCAGTTGACCAAGGCCGGTTGGCTGTCGCTGTCGGTCACAGAAAAACTGCCCGAAAGGTCCAGAAACCCGCCTGCTGGCACATTGCCGAAATCGGCCCAATCCAGCTCACCCTGCTTGGCCGCGCCGTGCTTTGGTACGGGCGCGCCAATCGGATTGCTGGCCGCGCCAAAGCGCGGGGCGGTTGGGTTCTGGGCAAAGACAAACCACCAGTTTTGCCCGCCAAGTACCTGTTCTTTGGTCAAATCAAAGCCCACCACCGTATAATCCGGGTCAAGATGGGCGTGGAACAGGATCTCGGCCTCGGAGCCCGCGATAAAGGTCGGCGGCCCATCCGCCGAGGTGGCGCGCATCGCCGCAATCACCGTATCGGGAAAACGCCTCAGCAGATCGCCCCGAACCACCAATGCCAAGGCCCCGGCCCCCGCCCCGGCCGGTTTGTCGCCGCCGATCTTGAAATGGCGGCCCAAGGGCTGACGGGCGAATTCGTGGATCGATCTGGTCAGTTCATCAGCGCGGCTGTCCCAGAAGCGCTTGAAATAGGTGCCGCGTTGATCGGTCGGGTAATCGCGCCACAGCAGCTCGCGGCCCATCTCATCGCTGGCACCGATCAAAAAGGCCTCGGCAAAGCTGGGATTGATGCTCAACACCGTAATGAAATCGCGTTCGGCAATTGCACCAAGTCCCGGTACCAGCCAGTTGCGATCATAATCATCCAGCGCCTCATACATCGCGCGCTGGAACACCGGGGCCGCCATGATCGGGCGCAGTCCAAAACTGTCGATCCAATCAGGATTGATGCAATCGGGCAGACGCAGGATACGGCCCTTGAAAGCGGCGCGTGCGCTGGCTCGGGGCTCGATCTGGGCCAAAACCAAGCTACGGCTTAGGTTGAGTTCCCCCAGATCAAGGCTGGCTTTGGGGGGAAGGTTGATCCCGGTGATGATCACCGCCATCTGCTGGCGCAACGCAGAAATCGAGGTTTTGTTCAGACCGGCAATCACATCCGAGATGCGACGGGAGACCTCGCTTTCAAAGCGCTTTTCCGGGGGCGCTGCCCGAGCCTGATCGCGACCGCCACCTGACCCGCCTTGGCCACCCTGCCCACCAAGGCCGCCGGGGCCATGTGGTGGCGGTTTATCGATGATAAGGGGCAGATCACGGCGACCGGGAAGGTTCAGTGACCCACGCGCCAGATTGCCCCGTATCGCCGCACTGCCGGGAAAATTCGCCCCTAGGCCCGGCAATGTCACATTGGGCTTAACGGGACTATCCGGCGTCACAACTGCCGCCCCGCCAAAAGGCATCCGTTTACGATCCAGATCCTGAGCCGGGGCACGTGCTGACAGCCTTGTCAGCCCGACCCGCGCGCGCGCGCCAAGATCACCGCCAGAGTTCATCAGCCCGACCATGATCTCGGCCAACCCGCTTGCCCGGATCGCACCGGCATCCAGCTTGCCGATTTCGGAAAGAAGTCCCGCCCCTAAAGCGTCACCGGGGCGATCGATTGCTGGCCCCTCCCATTTCTCTTGGCTCAACTGGCTTGCAGCAGTTCCGCTTTGGCCCAGATGCCTTAACCGCCGCGCCAGCGAGTCAGAGGCACCGCGCAACGGCACATCCATGACTTTGGCAATCACCGCGGGCGAAAAGAAGCTGCGTCCCAGATCCGAAAGGGCACCGACCCCATCAAGGGTCGCTATGTCGCGGCGGTGGTCTTGAAAGCGTGCCTGATTGGCGACGGCAAGACCGGGTGCAGTCATCTGCGCGCGCCGGGCGACCGGGCCATTGGGCCGGGTGGCACGGCGGAAGGCTGCGCTCATGGTGGCCTCTGCCGTCCGGCTGAATTGAATGGCCGCCCCGATCGTGCGCGGTTGGCCACCGTCGCGCAGGCGGATCTGGACATTGCGCGTCACCTGCATCATCCGCCCCAGATCAAGCGGCTGAATATGGCGGCCCATGATCGAGATATTGACCACCTCGGCCAGCCCCGCCCAAGCCAGCGCCTGATTGGCGCGCCGGATTCCATCGACCTGCGCCCAGGCCGATTGCATCAGGGGCTCTTGATCCTTTTGCACGACGCGAGCGCCCAGACCCGCGACGATACGATGAAGGGGATCGGTGTTCAGTTGGGCGAACCAATCGCCATCGGCATCAGCATCATGAAGGGGCGCCCCAAAGACCGGGCCCAAACTGCTGGCCGCGCGTTGATAGCGTGCATAAAGTCGCGCACCCACACGCGGCAGATCGGCATCTGGCAAATTGGCCTGATCGACGCGCGCACGGATCGCTTCGCGCAGCGGTATCGGATAGGCAGGGGCATCGGCCGGGCCATCCGTGGCGGGCGAATAAAGCGCGCATTTCATGCTTTGGATGCCCTCGGGCGCGCCATCAGGCAAGGCAGCGATATTGGCCCCGGGTTGGGACAGATCGATGCTGCGCCTGCCGATGCGCCAAGGTGCGGATATGGGCCGTATGCGCGCGGCCAAAACAGGAAAAGCACCGCCGCCCGCAGTGGCAAAGCGCCAGCTGTCATAGACCGGAAGGACGATGTCATCTGCCTCGTCACCGCCCTGGCGCACCCATGCCGGCGCAAGGCTGCCACCACCCAGCCCCAGCCCCGAGCGGACACCACAATCATAGGCAGGCACCAAAGCCGCAATATAACGTGTGGCCGGGGCAAGGCGGCGCGGGCACAGGATGCGCGAAAGATTGGCGGGCGCATGATCATCACTCAATCTGGTCTCGACGCTATCGGCCTGCGGGCCGCGCAACTTGGGCCCATCTCCGTCAAGCGCCGCGCCCACAACCTGCGCGTGGCAAAAGCGGGCATTCGTCGCCAGAGACTGCAACTGCCCCTTCTTGGTCCAAAGCCGACTTGACCGCTCGTCTTGCGAGGGTTCAAGATGCGACATCGCCGCCTCGACAACCACCAGCGCAAGCCAGACCGGGCAACTATCGCCAGCCGCCGGTTCGGGCGAAAAGAGCCAGGGTAAATCGGGACGGGCAAATTCGATATGGGCAAGATAGCCCTCTTCGGCGGTCAGCGTATCGGGCGCGGGCTCGCGGCGGATGATCTGCGCCGGATCGATGCCCATTACATCGCCCGGCCCATAAAGCGTCAGATTTCGGCTGGCGGGCATCGCACCCGAGCCGTCATGGCTATCGGCAATCTCGACCCGCGCCTCGATCACGGTACGCAGGCCCTTCGGCATTTCCCTAATGGCCGCGCTCAGGCCGGTTCGGACCCATGGCACAAAGACATAATCGCCCAGATGCGTATCCTCTGGGGCGAAACTCGCGCGCGCGCTGAGCGAGGGGTTGGCTAGAAAGGCGCTACCTACGTTGAGTTTCAGGCTGTCCATCACAGGAACCCCGCTGAAATCGTGGTCAGGATGTCGCCTTGACGTGCGGCGTCTTTGACGGCCTGACCCGCAACGCTTGCATTCATCAGCTCGCTGCTGACCGCGCCCAGATTTTGCGCCGAGGCCAGACAGACCTGCCCGCGGTCGCTTAAGGCAACCTCTTGTGGGCTCGGCCTTTTGGGCATGTAGGGATTTGCGCGCGCATTCATCATCCGCGCCGAACCTGCAAGCACATGCGATGTCAGCCGGGACAGCTGCCAGTGCTGGCGTTGCGGGGTGGCGAAATTCTCATCCGGGCAGACGGTGTTCCACGAATAGCCCGCATGGATGGCCGTGCTGAAACTTGGCCCCTTGGCAGCCCCCATCCCCAGCCCCGAGATATGTTCTTCGTATTCGGGCCGTGCCAGCACCTCTTGATCGCCAAGCTTCAGAAAATGGCCGGGCGGAAAGCGATCACTGAGCGGCCAGACGGCGCCGGCAGGCTCGCCGGCAAGGCTGGGTTGGCGCATATTGATGCGCCGATGCGTGACGGCGCTAGAGCCGACGCGGTCAATGTCCGTCTCAAGGGGAATGGTCATCTGGCGCAGCTGGATCTGGCCCAAAGGATGGAAAAGCGGCTGGGCGGCGCCCCCATCTGACGCAATTCGTACCATGTTTTGGGCACCCTCGGGCAAAAGCGGCATCCATGCCTGCGGACTTTCCAAGGCCCGAGCGACGGCGGCAATCGGATCGATCTGGGGGGCTGGGGGCGGTGTCGCCTCGCCCCATGTGATCGGGCCGACATCGACGGGAACCGTCCAGAACAAGATCTTGGCTTCGGCATGCCCTTCAAGCCGGAAAGGTTTGTCGCCCGACAACTCGCCCTTGAACGCGACCCGCGCCAGCGTCACATCAAAGGCCGAGACCGAAATGCCCGCATCGATGCGAATGACGAAATAAAAATGCGGCGCCCATTGGAACAGGGCGTCGAGTTGCAACCAACCCTGCGCTTTGACCTTGCTGAACGAGACAAGAATATCGACCCTGCCACCGAATTGGACGGTGTTCGATGTCACCGCAAGATAGGCCTGCACCGAGATCGCCAGCCAATCGGCCTTGGGTGCGAATTTGATGGCGACCCTTTGCATCGGACCGATCTGTATGGGCGCCTCATATCCAGGGAAAAAGCCGCCGACCGACAGCGCAAAGGCCCCCTCGCCCGTCCATTGGATGAACAGCACCAGATCGCCCGTGACCTCTAGTTTGAACAGCTTGGATTTGGACAAAGACACTTTCAGAAAGACGTAATCGGGGGTGATTTCGCCCATCAGCTCGGCGCGCAGATCAACCACACGCAGCTTTTCCTCGACGTCAGCCGAGGGAACCCCGACCTGAACCGCGCCCAAAATGACAATTTTGGGATCTGGCAAGGACAAGACAACGCCCAGCCTTGCCTTGACGAAACCCGCTTGCGAACCCCAGCCCAATTGGGCGATCGGGCCAATGACAAAGCCATCGGCACGCTCGGGAAAAATCTTGCTTAGCTGGAACAGGATCTGGGGCGCGGCTGCCACCGGATCGGCGGGAAACAAGATCTGATCAACCGCCCCGTCCTTTAACCCGTCGCGCAATGCCGCGCTGTCAAGCGTGCGCTCGATCGCAAGGATACCGCCCAGACCGGACAGGGTGAAACCAAAGCCAAGTTCGATCTTGGGTGAGAATTGCACGCCAATGACGATGACCAAGGAGAATGGCTTGGTCCCGAGCAGGCCAATGGCGGTGATGCCGATCTTGGCCAGCTCTAGCTGAAAGACCCCGCCATATTCCTCTCGGATTTCGTCATAGCGCAGATAGCCGCCCCCCTTGATTGCGGGGGTCTTGAGCCGCAGCCCTGCGCCAGTGGGGATCTTGGCCATGATCTGAGGCTCGGCACCATCCATCCAGCGAATGGTCACGCCGCCCCCCTCGACCACGACGGCAAAAACATCACCCAGCTTGCCCGCAACGGTGAAAACGATATTGACCCGGTTCTTGTTGCTTTCATTGTCAGCGCTTGGCTGCTCAATGGCGAATTCGCGCAGCTCGATTGCCGGATAGGAAATGCGCGCGGGCAGGATCAGGCGCTTGTCCTTGCCGCTGCCGAACGTCAGCCCGTCATGGGTATCCAGCGTGATTGCAACCTGATCGGCATCCGCCGTAGGCTGCTGGCCGGGCATGATTTTTTCCAGCAAAACATGATTGCGCAGCCCCGCCTTCAGCTTGGTGCGCAGATCAATGCCCGCCTTGATCTCGGTTTTATAGGTAAAGAAAGCGACCAGAGTCGCGCCATCGAAATTGAGTTCCTTGCGCGACACCGGCCCAGCCGCCGCGAATTCGATCTGAAGCCGCTTTTCGGCATAGTCCCAGACCAAACGCTGGCCCAACTTGCCAGAGGCTCCGTCGATATTCAGGATGAATTGGCATAGTCTGTCGAAATTCGAGGTCACCGCCCCAGCCCCGTCGTTCAACAGCATCCGGATCGGGGCATTCATGCCTTCGATGTCATCTCGGATTTGCTTTGGCGTCATGCTACCTGACGCTTTTTGCGAGACTTTTTCGGCGACTTTGGTCAAAGCATTATCATAGGCAACCAACAGCTTTGCCAAAGCGGTAAGGCCTCGCATAACCTCGCCCGGTCCAAAGGGATCATGACTTAGCTCGGCCGCCATTTCCGAAACCGCAGCCTTCCCATCCGCGATTTCCTTTTCAAGCGCATCGCCCAATTCGGAAGTGATATTGCCCAATTGCTCGATATCGGCTTTGACCTTTGCAAAAGCCGCTTTGGTCGTGCCAGTCTTGCCGTCCATCAAACTGGTAATAAGCGCGCCGCTGTCTTTGAAACTGCCCCCCGTCAGATCGGCAGCACGGCTATGCGCAAAAGCAACAAATCCCCGCCCGAACGCAGAAAAGACGTCGTCAGCCATCTTGATCCTCGCAAATGCACTCAGCTCAGATTGCTTGGGAAGACAGAACGGAAATGGATATTATGAGCGTTGATATTATCAATTTTTGGGATTTTTGTCAAAATCAATTAGATGAGCGTTAGTTGCATTCCACCTGACAGATTTCAGGGCGCGATTGCCAATTCAGGCGCCTTTGACACATAAATTGATGTGCAGCCGTCGCCACATCGGCCAGCTACAATTAAGCAATCTTTATGTACGTATTTGTCTGGCGCTATCGTCAAACATCCTCGCGTGTTAGATCACGGTGCAAATGCAGCATGCCAATGCGAACGAAAGAATGATCATCCGCGAATGGCGTCGATGACGCGGGGCGATCAAAGCGACGGGTCGAAATAAAGACTAATTTGCCTGGCACTTTTGCGCATGCAATCCATGCCTTTTTTTCAGCCCTCATTGGGATGCGAACGACAGCACCTGTCGGAAAGGGCTGCGCTGCGCCCCAGTTGCACGGGCGCAAGAATCGCCAGGCCTTGCCTTAAGCGAGGTCCGGGGCGATCTTGGCGGCGCAGGCGATATGTGGGTTTGGTCTAAAGTGTTTCCACCCTGCCCTTTGGCAAATCTAAAACATCCGCATGAAAGCTGGCGGCGCGGCCTGCGGATTGGTTCAACAACAAAAAGCACAGATTGATAATCGGCTGCCAGCGCAAGGCGGCCTCGACCTTGGCGGGCTGATAGGTGCCGCGGACGCCCAGAAGGTTCACGGTTCCGATCAATGTGTCATTCACGACTGCTGGGATGTTCAAACTGGATTCAAAACCCAGATCGCGGATCTTTTCCCAGTCAAAGAACAGCTCGGCCACCCCCGCCAGATCGACCGAGGCGCAATGATTGCGCGGCTTCACCACTTTTTCGAAATAGGGGCCGGGAACCAAGGCTTTGAAATTGCCAACCGGATAGGCGTCACGGTCCTCGGAAAAGACGCGGCACGAGGTCATGTCATCGAAATCATAGATCAGCGCGGTCAAAAGCCCGCAATCGGCATCGCGCGCCATCCCCTCGCGAAGGTATTCAAAAAGGTTCACCGCGGCATTCTTTCCTGCCAGCAATTGCGCGACCTTGGCGTTGTCATAAGGGGTGTGCATGTTCGGCGCTCCGATAGAGGTCATGTCGCATCGGCCATGACGAAATGGCCCGTCGAGACCTCGTCATAGCGACGCTGTGGCGGCTGGTAATCGATGCCGCGCAGGGGGCTGCGAATATCGCTGGTATCCATCCCCCCTCGGATGCGGCGCAGCGTGGGATCGGGGATCGGCACGGCATCGATCAGGCGGCGGGTATAGGGATGCTGAGGATTGCTGAAAATCTGCGCGCGTGGGCCAATCTCGACGATTTCTCCCAGATACATCACCGCGACCCGGTGGCTGACACGTTCAACCACGGCCATGTCATGGCTGATGAACAGATATGACAGCTGCTTGCGCTCTTGCAGGTCCAGCATCAGGTTCAGTACCTGTGCCTTGATCGAAACATCCAGCGCCGAGACGCTTTCATCCGCGATGATCAGCTTAGGTTCGAGGGTCAGGGCGCGCGCGATACACACCCTTTGACGCTGCCCGCCCGAAAACTCATGCGGATAGCGGTCGGCCATTTCTCGGCTTAGACCGACCTCTTCCAACAGGTTGCGGGCGCGTTCGAAGGCCTCGCGCGGGGGGCAGACCTTATGGATCAGCAAAGGCTCGGCAATCGCGGCACCTACCTTGCGGCGAGGATTCAATGAGGCATAGGGATCTTGGAAAATCATCTGGATCGAGCGGCGCAAGGCCTGAAGATCGACACCCGGACCAAGGATCTCTTGCCCCTCGAGGCGCACTGATCCGGCCTGCGTATGCACCATCCGCATCAGCGCCCGGCCCGTAGTCGACTTTCCGCACCCCGATTCCCCCACCAGCGCCAGCGTTTCGCCCTGGTTCAGATCAAAGCTGACATTCTCGATGGCGTGAACCCGCGCGACTGGGCGGCGGCGCAAACCGCCGCGAATGTCGAACCGCGTCACCAGATTGCGGACCTGCAGCACAGGCTCAGGGCGGACGGTGTCGACGGTGGGCGCGGCGGGGGCAGCGATGCCCGTCATGGGATCGATCAGGTCAAAGCGCTTGGGCCGGGTCGTTTCGCCCATCTTCCCCAGCGCTGGCACCGCAGCCAAAAGCGCGCGTGTATAGGGCTTTTGCGGCGCGGCAAAAAGCGGCAAGGTCGGCCCGGTTTCGACGATATCGCCGCGATACATCACCGTGACACGATCGGCGATTTCGGCCACCACCCCCATGTCATGGGTAATGAATAGAACCGCCATATCCTCTTGTTGCTGCAACTCTTTGATCAGCTGGGTGATCTGGGCCTGAATGGTCACATCAAGCGCCGTCGTCGGCTCATCCGCGATCAACAGCTTGGGCCGACAGGCCAAAGCCACGGCAATCATCACGCGCTGACGCATCCCGCCCGACAAATGATGCGGATAATCATCAGCCCGCCGAGTGGCAGCGGGAATGCGCACTTTTTCCAGCAGTTGCAGGGTTTCCTTGCGAGCAGCGGCCCCGCTTAACCCGCGATGGATCATCAAAGCTTCGTCGATTTGATCGCCAATGGTCATGACCGGGTTAAGCGAGGTCATTGGCTCTTGAAAGATCATGGCGATACGGTTGCCGCGGATCTTTTGCATGTCGCTTTCGGGCAGGGTCAAAAGATCCCTGCCCTCAAAGACTATCCTGCCCTCATGTCGTGCCAAACCGGGCTGCAACAGGCGCATGATCGACATGGCTGTGACGCTTTTTCCCGAACCTGACTCGCCGACGACGGCCAGAGTTTCGCCAGCATCGATTGAAAAAGAGACGTTGCGCACGACCTGTTTCCAGCCGTCGTCGCCGCGAAATGAAGTCGTCAGATTGTCAAGTTCAAGAACAGCCATCACGATCTCCGGCTTAGCTAAGCTGATTTTTGGCGAAACGTCCGCGGGCCATGATGGCGGGCATCTTTGCGCCGTCATCGGCAAGGCAAAGGATGTCCTCCAACGGGTTGCCATCGACAATGATCAGATCGGCGCATTTGCCAGCCGTGATTGTACCGGTTTGCGCGCTCAGGCCGCACAGCTCGGCCCCGATGGTCGTCGCTGATCGGATGATCTCGGCCGGGGTCAGAACCTTTGCGAGCAGCGCGAATTCCATGCCGTGATATTTGCGCAAATCCCCCAGCAGGTCCGAACCAAAGGCCATCCGCAATCCCGCATCGCGCATCACCGCCAGCGAGTTCAGCCCGCCCTGACGCACGACCTCGATTTTGGCAAATTCGGCCGGGCCAAGTCCCAGCGCCTCGCCTTCGATCGCCAGCGCATCATAGGCCACCAGCGTCGGCACCGCGATACAGCCCCGCGCTGCGGCCATGGCGGCGGTTTCGGGCTCGATCAGGTTGCAATGCTCAAGTGAATGTACCCCCAATTCGACACAGCGCCGGATTGAGCGATCAGTATAAACATGCGCCGAGACATATAGACCGGCATTTTCCGCCTCTTCGACCATCGCAAGGATTTCATCGCGCGAATATTGGATCGAATGGATCGGGTCATTGGGCGAGGACACACCGCCATTGGCCATGACCTTGATGAACTGGGCACCCTCTTTAATCATTGTGCGGCAAGCCGCGCGAATATTGTCGACACCGTCAACGATCATCCCCATCGATCCCAGACGGTCCGACATCATATCTGCGCGCCCGTCGGTGCGACCGCGCAGATCGGCATGGCCCCCGGTCGTGGTCAGGCCCTTGCCGCAAATGACCAGACGCGGTCCCGCGATCAGCCCCTCCTCGACCGCACGCACAAGGCCAAGATCCGCGCCGCCAAGATCGCGCAGCGTGGTAAAGCCGCGCTGAAGCGTTTCCTCCATGACCCGGGCCGAACGCAGAGCCGAAAGCGAGGACGGCGCGGTCACGTTCGACCACAAATCCAGACTTTGCGCCGTGACATGGACATGGCAATCGATCAGCCCGGGCATGATGGTGCGGCCCTGAAGATCGATGACGCGGGTCTGTTCTTGACGTGGCAGGCCAGTGCCAACGGCAATGATACGCTCGCCCTCGACCAAAACCTCTTGCGCGCTGAGCTGGCCTGCGACCGGGTCAAGGACCCGGCCATTGGTGAAAAGGATCGCGCCCATCAATTGGTGGCCCCGTCCATATTCCCGACCATGAAGCCGTAATCGCCAGCATTCACCAGATTGCGCGTCAGGTGCTGCATGATCATCACCCCGTTCTTAAAGGGCGACTTGATTTCCTCGAGCAGCTCGAACGTATAGGGCGACACCACGCGGCCAAGAAGCTGATCCCCCGAGATCAGCTCGCCATTCGCGGGGCAAAGAGGCTCGAGCCAACCACCACGGGTCGGACGGATTCCAGCGAGTTCGGTCACGACGATCTGTTTCGGGTTGGGCGCGACATCGCCCGGAATGACGCCGCGCACGCGCAGCATGTTCAAAATGCCGTCCAGGGTACGTTTGCAATAGGGTCCCTGATCGACAATGCCGCCGCCAAGTTCGATCACGACCGAGGAAATGCCCCGCGTTTCAATCGTCACCGCTTTGGTCGTGCCCGCGAAAACCGTGCCCTGCTTATCGGTCACCGGGCGATAGAGCAGCGTCGAGCCAAAGGCGCGCGACAGCTCTTCATCGTTTTCGATATAGACGTAGTCCACCGTCGGGCGGTCGGTACCCGAATGAAGGTCGATGTGGACGTCGATCTTGTTGAAGAACTCCTGCACCAAGGCATGTGCAAGCTGCTGGCTATAGGTGCCATTGGGGTTGCCGGGGAATTGGCGGTTCAGGTCCAGCTCGTCGATGGTCGAAAAGCGGTGGTTCACGGCAAATGCATAAGGGTTCACCACGGGCAACAAGATGATGCGCCCCTTCAGCGGCATATCCTTGAGCACGCGGTACAGGTCCAAGATCACCTGAGAGCCGGTGTTTTCATTGCCATGGATTGCGGCCGAGATCCCGATGGTTGGGCCGTCGCTTTCGCCGACCAGCTCGTGCATGATCAGCGTGGCATCATTGCCATCGGCCATCGTGGTGAATTTCGGGCGCAGAATATTGATGGATTTTATCATGATGTCAGTCCTTTGTTATTTGGATTTACTGCCGCCACGCGACAGCTGGCGGGGGTCAAGCACATCGCGCAGACCGTCGCCCAAAAGGTTAAAGCCCAGCACCGTGACCATGATCGTCGCACCCGAGATGATCGACAGCCACGGCTCGTCGCGGATGAAGCGCGTGCCATAAGACAGCGTCCAGCCCCAGGTCGGTGCAGGCGGTGGCAGGCCAAAGCCCAGAAAGCTAAGCGCCGATTCCGACAAGATCGCCGTGCCCAATCCGATCGAGACAAGCACGATGATCGGGCCCAAAGCGTTGGGCAGGATTTCTCGGAACAGGATGCGCGAATGGCTGGCCCCGATGGATTGCGCGGCCTGAACATAGACCTGCTCGCGCAGAACCAGCGTCGTGGCGCGCACCACGCGGGCATATTCGGTCCAGGCCACAACGATGATCGCCACCGAGACATTCATGATCCCCGGCCCCAATGCCGCAACGATTGCCAGCGCCAGAACAATTGCGGGAAAGCCCAGAAAAATGTCGGTGATCCGCATCAGGATCAAATCGACCCAGCCGCCGAAGTATCCCGCGATCAATCCGACGGCGACGCCGATCAGCGCCGAGATCGTCACCGCCGTCAGCGCGATCGTCAAAGAGATCCGCGCCCCGAACACCAACCTTGACCACAGATCGCGACCAAAATTGTCCGTGCCCAGCCAATGCTGCCAGCTTGGCCCCGAAAAGCGGTTGGTCATATCCATCTTCTCGATCGGATGGGTCGCGACAAGTGGTGCGAAAATCGCCAGCAAGATGATGGTGATCGTAATCATCGCGCCAATCACCAACGAGGCATTGCGCAGCTTCTTAGGAATACGGAAAGCCATCAGCCCAGCCTCACACGTGGATCGACGACGGCGTAAAGCAGATCGACGACAAGATTGACCAAAGCGAAAATGATGGCAAAGGTCAGAACAATGCCTTGAATCAACGGGAAATCACGCTGCGAAATGGCCGCGACCGTCAGCTGGCCAAGGCCCGGCCAGGCAAAAATCGTCTCGGTCATCACCGCTCCGCCCAACAGCGCGCCAAAGCGAAGTCCGATGACCGATAGAACCGGCATCAAGGCATTGCGCAGGGCATGGCGATAGATCACCCGCCCGCGCGGCACCCCTTTGGCTGTGGCGGTGCGGACGAAATCTTCGCGCATGATCTCTAGCATCGAGCTGCGCACAAGCCGTGAAATGATCGCGGCCGAGTTCAAAGCCAGGGCCAGAGCGGGCAAAGCCAGATGGCCAAGCGCGTTCCACAGAACACCGGGTTTGCCCGAAAACAGCGCGATGAATGCCTCGGGCAAAGGGACCCCGCGTCCAATGGCGGGCAACCAGCCCAATTTGACCGAAAAGCCCAGCATCAGCAAAAGCCCCAGCCAGTAAACCGGCATCGAGACCCCAATCTGGGCAAAAAGCATCGCCAGCGTATCGATCAGGCTGCCCTGACGCACGGCGGCGATCACCCCCAGCGTGACGCCGATCAGCGTGGCGACGATCAACGCCACAACCGCCAGCTCGATCGTCGCCCCCAGTCGCTCGGCGATCACCGTGGACACGGGCTGGTTTTGAAACCAGGACTGCCCCATATCGCCGTGCAATAGCGCCCAAGCGTAATCCCACAGACGGATGTACCAGGGATTATCAAGACCCATCTGGCCGCGCAGTGTGGCGATCGCCTCGGGGGTGGCTTCCTGACCCAAAAGGACAGCAGCCGGATCACCGGGAATGATCAGCAGCAACGCGAAGGTCACGACGACCATGCCCGCGGCCATTGGGATCATCAGCAGCAATCGTTGGATTAAGTAGTTCAGCATGCGCCTTGCCCTCATGCAATCCGAGGAGGTCGTTTGAATGCCGCCACCAGCCCCCTGCCGCATCATGGCAAGGACCCCTGGACCGACTTTCGCGATAAAATGGCAGGGTCCGGCTGGCCGGACCCAAAGGATCAGTCGTTCAATCCGATCAATCCGCGCATATAGCCACGCGGGGTCGCCTGAACCGTGACCGGCATGTCTTTGGCGTGAAACAGTTGATACCCCTGCGCCGAGACGATGTAGTAAGGCAGATCTTGCGCAAGAAGCTTTGCGGCGCCCTGATAGGCCTCGGCTCGTTTGCCTCGATCCAGTTCTTCACGCCCCGCGTTCAGGAAAGCGTCGACCTCGGGGTTGGAATAACCGCCCCAGTTGTTCGCGCCGCCCGTGGACAGGGTCGAGTAAAGCAGGCGATCTGGGTCAACGATGTTGAGCCACCCCAAAAGCGCGATCTGATGCTCGCCCTTTTGCACGTAATTGGTCGAGAATGTCGCCCAATCGTTGATCTTGGGCACGGCTTTCACGCCCGCCATTTCGAAAACCGCCTGCATATATTCCAGCGTCTGCACCCGGTTCGGGTCTTCGCTATGGGTCGCGATCACCACTTCAAGCGGTTTGCCGCCCTTATCCAGAATGCCGTCATTGTTGGTATCGCTCCAACCCAGATCGTTGAAGGCTTTGACAGCGCCCTCGATGTCAAAGGTCGGCTGCGAGATCGAGGCGTCATAGGCCCAGGACGAGGGCAGCAAAACGGAATGCGTGACCTCATCGACCCCTTGATAGATGTCGCGCACGATGGTGTCTTGGTCGATCAGCATACCAAAGGCACGCCGCATCGCCGGATCAGACAAAAGCGCATCCTTGGTGTTGAAGTTCACATAGGTCACGCCCAATCCCGGCATCGAGACATTGCCAAAGCGGTCATCCGCGGCAAGGCGTTGAATATCTTGCGGCGACAGGGGCGATTGGATCACGTCAAGATCGCCCGCCTCAAAGGCCTGTGCGCGGGCCGAATTGTCGCCGATGACCTTGAGCGTCAGATCCGTGACCGTTGGTGCGCCACGCCAGAATTTATCATTGGCGGTCAGAACGATTTGGCTGCCGCGCGACCATTTCACCAGCTTCATCGGGCCTGCACCAACCGGGTTCAGCGCAAGATCAGCGCCGCTTTCCGCAAGGGCTTTGGGCATGATCCCCAGATCAAGATAGCTCAACAACGGGGCAAAAGGCGCATCAAGCGTGAATTTCACCGTTTTTGCATCCACCGCCTCGACCTTGGTGATGGGCGAGTAAAGCGCGCGCGAGGGGGCAGCCAGCTCTGGGTCAAGCAGCGATTGATAGGTGAAAACCACATCATCTGCCGTCAGCGGCGATCCATCGGAAAAGACAAGCCCATCGCGCAGGTGGAAAATATAGGTCGTTGGATCTGGGGTCTCCCAGCTTTCGGCTAGATCGGGAACGGGTTCCAGCGTTGGGGTCAGATGGACCAGCCCCGAATAGATCAGATCCGCCACACGCGATGCCGTGACATCCCGCGTCAGGCGCGGGTCCAGCGTGCCGGCGTCAACATCCGATCCAACCGTGATTGCGGTCTGAGCAAAGGCCGTTTGACCTTGGATGGCGGTGAAAGCCAAAGCAAGCGAGGCGGACAACAAAAGCTTCTTCATGAACGCGGTCCTTTTGGCAGGATAAAGCGAGGGAGCAGCAGGGAATGTCGGCTAGGTCGCGACCGGCATATCCAGTCGGATCTGCGCCAGTTTGGGCGCAAGGATCGTATCCAGCCCGCCCGGATCAGGCGCGTGGCGGAACTCGAAACAAGGGGTCGAGGGGCGCACCAAAGCCGCAATGTGATCGGCGCCGGTGGCATAGATCACGGCATCACTTTCGGCGATGTCAGCGGCCAGCGTCTCGGATGAGGACCACGTGACGTTGATGGCACTGACATGGGGGGCGAATTCGCGGATGCTGGGCCGCATGATCGCGATGTAATCCTTAAGATAGGTGACGCCCAAGACCTTTGCCCGCGGGTCGAGCCCAGCCAGATCCTGGCGGGTTTTTTGCGATGGGATCAACCGCAGGCCCAAGACCTGCTCGCTTTGGGTCAGGCGACGCGCATCGGCCTCGCGATGGGCGAAGGTCAGGATCAGATCGGCCGCACGGCAGCTGTCCAGCGCGGCCCCCTCTTGGCTGATTTCGTCGAAGGTCAGCAGCGTGATCTCGTCACCCGGCGCAAGATAGGGCTGGATCTGGCGAACGTAATCGCTGCCTGCCTCGGGAAAGATGCAGATAAAGGCGATTTTCAGCGTGCGGTGGCTGACCTGCATGGCCGATTGCGCATTGATCATCGACACCAATGCCATCGTCGACAGATTGATCTGGCTGGCCCGCTGCAACAGCCGCGCTATATCATCATGCAAGAGCGCCATCGCCGAGGGCTGCGCCCCTTCGATCACAGGCGGACGGGCGGCATAGGCGCCACTTCCCTGACGCATTTCGATCAGCCCGCTGTCGCGCAGCTGGTGATAGACCTGCACCACCGTCATCGGTGCAATCCCCAGATCCGCCGCCAGTTTACGCACCGAAGGCAGGCGCTCGCCATAAGCGAAGCCGCCAAAGGCCAGCATATAGCTGAGCAGACCGTGCAATTGCGTACCGACCGGAACCGGCAGACTTTTATCTATGCTATGAGCGTCGAGTGTGAACATGTGTTCTAACCGAATATAACATTGATGCGCTGGCAAGCATTTTTTGACATTCGAGGAAATTTTTGCGCTCTTTATCCGCCTAAGGTCGCAATTTTGCTAAAATTTGGCTGATTATGGTTACACTTTAATCGTTTTTAAGGCCTCTTGGCGAAACAAGATTGTCCGAATCACGAAAAGTGACCGATCAGGACAATCACATTCTGACAAAAATCGGACGGTGTTATTATGGAATATGTCAATTTGGGGCGAACCGGTCTGAAGGTGTCGCGGCTGTCACTGGGCTGCATGACCTTTGGCTCACCCAGCTGGGCACCTTGGGTGCTTGGCCAGGATGACGCCCGCCCGATCATCCGCAAGGCGCTGGATCTGGGGATCAACTTCTTTGACACGGCCGATATGTATTCAGGCGGCGCCAGCGAAGAGGTCTTGGGCGCAATTCTGGCTGATGTGCCGCGCCACAAATTGGTTTTGGCCACCAAGCTTTATAATCCGATGAGCGGCGATCCCAATGATCGTGGCCTGTCGCGCAAGCACATCTTCTCGGCCATTGATGCCAGTCTTAAGCGGCTTGGCACGGATTACGTCGATCTGTATCAGCTGCACCGCTTCGACTATGAAACCCCGCTAGAGGAAACGCTGGATGCGCTGAACGATGTCGTGCGCGCGGGCAAGGTCCGCTATCTTGGCGCCTCGTCGATGTTTGCCTGGCAATTCATGAAAGCATTGGGTCTGCAGCGCGCCAATGGCTGGGCGCCTTTCGTCTCGATGCAGCCCCATTACAACCTGATCTACCGCGAGGAAGAGCGCGAGATGCTGCCGATGTGCCGCAGCGAGGGGATCGGCGTCATCCCTTGGAGCCCGCTTGCGCGTGGTCGCCTTGCCGGACGTTCGGGCACCACCCGGGCCGATACCGACAAGACCGCCAATGCGCTTTATGATCGCAGCGCCGACCAAGATGACGCGGTCGCCGAGGTCGTGCGCAAGGTCGCGGCGCGTCATGGCGTTCCGATGGCGCAGATTGCCTACGCTTGGGTCGCCAGCCGCCCCGGCATCACCGCGCCGATCGTGGGCATCTCCAAGTTGCATCAATTCGACGATGCGATTGCCGCGCTAGCCATCCAGCTGACCCCAGAAGATGTCGCCGAGATGGAGGCCCCCTATCACGCCAAATCCGTCGCGGGGCATGTCTGATGGAACTGGGACAAGAACTTGCCCAGATCACGGCAGGACTTGATCAGCTTTATCGCGCGCAAAATCAGGGCGCGGGCTTTTTGAACGCCGAAGGGCTGATCCCTGTTTCGGTGGCCCCGGTCTTGCCCGCAACGCTGGAGAGCTATGATCAGGCCGAGGCCGCCATCATGGCCTTTCGCGCCCGGTTGGATCACGCGCAAACGCCGCTGCGTCGCGACTGGCTGGACGAGATGTCTGATTCACTTCTTACGCTGATCGCGACCTTTCGCGGGGATGCGATCAGCTTTGGTGAACGGCTGGAACGCCAGATCCGCGTCACCGAAAAAGACATCCCCGATGACATCATCGCGGGCTATCACGGCGAAATTCGTGAGGCCCTGGACGCGTTGGGCTATCGAGAAGGCTCGCTTTTCGAGGATTTCTCGCGCTGGGAGGCCAAGGCGCGCGTGCCGAAATCCGATGTGCTGGCAGTGCTGGGTGATTATCAAAAGCAGGCACGTCAGCGCGCGGCACAGATGATGTTCGACCTTAGCGAGGAATGGATGGTTCCGGTCGGTCGCACCGATGTGCCCTTTTCGGCCTATTGCGATTATCTTGGTCGCGAAATGCTGCTGAACCTCGATTTCCCCTATACCGCTTTCAGCCTTAAGCATCTGGCCACCCATGAGGCCTTTCCGGGCCACCTGGTTCACCTCAGGCTGCGCGAGATCGCGGTAGATTCGGGGGATATGGCGCTGGATGGCGCGCAGGTCGTGACCAGCTCGGCCAGCTCGGCCCTGTTCGAGGGGATTGCTGACAATGGTTTGCAATTTCTTGACTGGATCGAAACCCCCGAGGATCACCTTGGTCTGGCCGTTCAAAGGCTGCGCAGCGCCCTGAGGTGTCGTGCCGCTTGGCGCTTTCATGGCGAAGGCCAGCCGCTTGATGCGATCATCCCCGAGATCGCGGCGCAATCTTTGCAATCACCCGAAACGACCGCCCGCAGGCTTGCCTTTCTTCACCACGACCTGCGCGCGCCCTTTATCCACGCCTATTGGTGCGGCGAAATGGCGGTGGATCGGGTCTGGAAAAAGGTGCATCCCGAACAGCGCAAAGACTTTTGGGCCTATCTTTACGGCAATATGCATACAGCTGCGACACTGGAAAAGCACTGGTCCTAGGGCAAACGCCTGGCCTGCGCCCGTCCCGGACCCGCAAGACCCTGCGGGTTCGGGAAATTGCGCCATCACCCGCGCCTGCCCTGTTTCCATCGCCGCTTTTTTGTCATGCTGCATCGAAATATGGGAAAGGTCCAAGGATGGAATGGTCGGCGGCTCAATATTCCAAGTTTCTTGACGAGCGGACGCGGCCCGCGCGCTATCTTTTATCCGCGGTTCCACTGGCCCAGGCTGACGAGGTCGTGGATCTGGGCTGCGGGCCGGGAAATTCGACGCAGCTTTTACGCGAGCGCTTTGGCGATGCGAATGTGCTGGGCATCGATCTTGACCCCGATATGATCGCAACGGCGCGCGCGCATCTGCCAGATTGCCGTTTCGAGCAGGCAGATATTGCGAAATGGCACCCCCGAACCCCGCCGGATTTGATTTTTGCCAATGCCTCCCTGCAATGGCTGCCCCAACACAAGGCGCTGTTTCCCCGATTGATTGGCCTGCTGCGTCCGGGCGGTGTTCTGGCGGTGCAGATGCCCGACAATCTGGCCGAGCCAAGCCATCTGGCCATGCGCAAACTTGCCAAAGACCCCAAATGGGACCGCCGTCTTAAGGCGGTCGCCGAGATCCGTCAGCCCTTGATGTCGCCCGTCGAAATGCACGCCTTGCTGCGCCCGCTTTGCGCGCGTCTTGATATCTGGCGCACCACCTATCACCCAGAGCTGGCAGGCGTGGATGGGATCGTGGAGTGGTTTCGCGGATCGGCTTTGCGCCCCTATCTCGAGGCGCTGGAGCAGGACCAACATCAGGCCTTTTTGTCTGCCTATCGATCAGAGATCCTTGCCAGCTATCCTGAAAACGCAGGGCGGGTTCTTTTGCCGTTTCCGCGATACTTTCTGGTGGCCACGGCGGCACAAGCCCTGTGAAACCGGAAAATCCCGCATCCCTTTGATCGCGGGCAATCTTTGCACCTTTGATATCTTCGCGCAGGTGTCGAGCGGAAAAAATTCGCGCAAAAGTTGCTTTTTTCGCGAATTTATGGCATGTTCCGCAGCGATTTACTGCTGAAAATCGTAACGGAAAGGAGATAGGACATGGTTCACTATACCGGCTCTGTTATCGCGGTTCCCTTGGCCAACCGGCAGAAATACATCGAACATGCCAGATCCGCGTGGCCGCTTTTCCACAAATACGGTGCGCTTCGGATGGTCGACTGTTGGGGGGTGGATGTGCCCAAGGGCAAGGTCACTGACTTCTACGGCGCTGTCGCCGCCACCGAAGATGAGGCCATCGTCTTTTCCTGGATAGAATGGCCCGATAGCGCCGTTGCTGATGCCGCCTGGCAAAGCATCTCGGATGATCCCGAGATCCAGAACATGGCCCCCATGCCCTTTGACGGAACACGCATGATCTTTGGCGGCTTTGATCCGATCCTGCACGAAGGAAACGATCATGGCGCGGCCTATATCCAGGGCTTTCTTCTGGCAGTGCCCCAAGCCAATAAGGACGCCTATCACAAGATGGCGCAAACCGCCTGGGGCGAAGCCTTCAAGCCCTATGGCTGCCTTTGTCTGGTTGAGGCCTGGGGGCGAGATGTTCCCCGAGGAAAGCATACGGATTTCTATCGCGCGGCCAAAGCCGAAGACGGCGAAGTGCCGGTCTTTAGCTGGGCTGCATGGCCAGACAAGGCAACCTGTGATGCTGCCAACAAATCGATGGAGGCCGACATGCAGGGCAAAGACTTTCCCGCAATGCCATTTGACGGAATGCGTATGATGTGGGGCGGCTTCGAAGTCATCAGCGACCTTGGCACTTGATGCGCCCGCTACCCGCACCTTTGGGTGTGGGTAGTGCGATCCGGCCCAGATACCGGCCCTG
>NZ_DALZMB010000029.1:0-7783 GCF_032007265.1 Paracoccus sp. (in: a-proteobacteria)
CAGCGGCCACCCAGGCTGCGCAATCGGGTGCAAAACGAACTGGCCTCGCCCTTGGAGCTATAGCCGATCTGCGCCGTATAGACCCTGCGCGGTGACCCTGTCAGCTGACGACGCACATAGCCCACACGCTTGCCGCCCAAAATCGGGCGAAGCTGTCGGTTCAGACGCTGAACCTGTTGGCTAGCCCCGGATTTGCTGGGGTGAGAGGCCACGATAACCCCCCATGGCCAAGCGCGCTCGGGTGTCTGAAACTCATGCAGCTTTCGGTTACCCGCCAGGGTCACGCAGGCTTTCAGGAAAGGGGTCGTCTTATCGAGCCGAATATCGATCTTGGCGGCTTCAGGGGGATCATCGCGCCAGATCCAGGCGTTGAAACCCGTGATCGCCTCGACGTAATCCTGCGTTTCCCAAGGAAGGGTGCCGCCGCTGGCCTTGAAGCGTGCAGCGCGCCCCTCGCCGCCATTATAGGCCACGGCAGCAAGACCGATATTGCCAAAGCCGTCGGTCAGCTGGCGCAAATAGCGTGCAGAGGCGTCAATCGATTTGGCCGGATTGAACGGGTCATCAAGCCCAACGATATCTGCAGTTCCGGGCATGAATTGTGCAATGCCCTGCGCACCGACCGGGCTGATGGCATTGGCCTCGAACAGGCTTTCCTTCCACAAAAGCCGCGCAAGGAAATGGGGATCGATACCGTGATGGGTCGAGGCATCCTCGATCGTGCGACAGACATCGGCGATATAGGTTTCCAGCGTGATGCAATAGCGCCCGTCCGCCGTGCAGCGACGTGAGGCATTGTCCTGGCGCTTGGCGGTCTTGGCGGTCGGTTCAACTCTTGGGGCGCGGATGCCATGAACCGCATCCACCGCCTCATAGGCCGTGGCAGGCAAAGCGGTCAGAGCCATCAGGCAAAAAATCAGAAATCGACGCATCCACACGGAAACCAAACCCTCAACAGACATGCCGCCAAAGCTGATGGGGCGCGGTCTGCTTTAGCATAGGACCACATCTTTGGCTTGGCTTTTTCAAGACAACGCGCGCCCCTTAAGCCAGGGCGCGCGCGTCAAAAGATCATGACGTCTCAGCCCATCACTGTTTGACGGCGACGTCCTGAACATCAGCGGCCTGGGCCTGGGATTGAGGGATCAGATATCCGTCAGGCGTCTCGACCTGCGGCCCTTCAAGCGCAAGGCTTTCTGCCTGACTACGCACCTTGACGCGGGTGCCTGTTTTGGTTTCGTCAAACAGGTCCATGATGTCTTGGTTGAACAGGCGAATACAGCCAGCCGATGTGGCCTTGCCGATCGAGCTGGGATCCATCGTGCCGTGAATGCGGTACATGGTGTCGCGGCTGCCTTGATACAGATACAGCGCGCGCGACCCAAGCGGGTTGCTTGTCCCGCCCGGCAGGCCGTTTTTCAAATGGCCGTAAAGCTCGGGCTCGGTACGCACCATGTTCGAGGTCGGCGTCCAGGACGGCCATGCCGCTTTACGGCTGATCGTCGCATTCCCCTTGAAGCCCTTGCCAGCCTTGCCGACGGCGATGCCGAAACGCATGGCTTCGCCGTTATCAAGCACGTGGTAAAGAAGGCGCGCATAGGGGTCGACGACAATGGTGCCAGGTGCGTCGGGGCCATTATAAGCGACACGCTGGCGGGCATTGCGCTCGTTCAGATAGGCCGGGCGCACGGCCGGAATATCGATGGCCTGGCCGTTCGGGCCAGTATCGACCCGGGCCTGATAGATGGCGGGCGTCGAGGTGGCAGGGGCCAGTTGCGGCGCAGTTGCGGGGGCGCAAGCGGCCAGACCCAATGCCATGCTCAGCATCAGCGGGGCAATTCGCATATTTTTCTTCCTTCGTAACGCGGTCACATCGAAACCGAGCAACCGTGGCAGCAGAAACGCAGCTCTTTGAATCCGGCGATGGGGCAGACCAAGACCGCGACTCACATCAGGACATTTAAAGCCTGCTAAGCATGGTTGTCGTCAAGGGCCGGGCGGAATCCACTACCGTTTCCTCTTCAGACTGTTGCCATTTCGCTTGTTTTGCTTGGGGGGCGTGCGCGGCCTGCGCCGAAAGCAAGAAGAAGGAAGGGCCAGACGCCGTAAGGGTTTCTACGGCGTCTGGCGTTGCAGATCAGGCTTGGGCAGGCTGGCGCTGTCCCGCAGCGGGGCGGGCAGCCATTTTGCGTGTGTAGCGGGCATAGGCCAAATCTTCATGCTCGATATCGGGGCGACGTCCCGTGATCAGATCAGCCAAAAGCTTGCCCGAGCCCGCAGCCATGGTCCAACCCAATGTGCCATGCCCGCAGTTCAGATACAGGTTGGGCAGGCTTGTCGCACCAATGATCGGCGTTCCATCTGGCGTCATCGGACGCAGCCCGCTCCAGAATTCGGCTTTGCGGGTGTCACCTGCCCCACCAAACAGATCATTGACCGACAGCTCCAAGGTGGCGCGGCGGCGCGGGCTTAACGTCGTGTCGAAACCTGCGATTTCAGCAAGGCCACCGACGCGAATTCGATCGCCCAGACGGGTGATTGCAACCTTATAGGTCTCATCCATGACCGTCGAAACCGGTGCGATCTCGGCATCCTCGATCGGAATGGTCAAGGAATAGCCCTTGAGCGGATAGATCGGCAGCTTCATCCCCAAATGCCGCACCAGGAAGGGGGAATAGCTTCCCATAGCCACGACATAGCGATCCGCAACCACGCGCCCGGCCGATGTGCGAACGCCGGAAATCCGACCGCCTTCGGCCTCAAGCGCCTCGATGGATACGCCCCAACGGAAGGTCACCCCCGCCGCCGCCGCCATTTCAGCCAGATTATTGGTGAATTTGAAACAATCCCCGGTTTCATCGCCCGGCAGACGCAGCCCGCCCGCGATCAGCTCTTGCGAAGGGGCAAGTCCCGGCTCGGCCTGAACGCAGCCAGCACGGTCCAAAACCTCAAAGGGCACGCCATCGGCTTGCAAAACGGCGATATCCTTGGCCACCGCCTCGATTTGCTTCTCGCTGCGAAACACCTGCAAGGTACCCTGCATACGCTCATCGTAACGAATACCGGTCTCTGCACGCAGCGCCATCAGGCAATCACGGCTATATTCCGCAATCCGCACCATACGGCTTTTGTTGATCGCATAGGCATCCGAGGTGCAGTTCTTCAACATCTGCATCATCCAGCTGGCCCGCTGCATGTCGAAACGTGGCTGCAAAACCAGCGGCGCATGGCGCTGGAACATCCATTTGATCGCCTTTTGCGGAATACCCGGCGCCGCCCAAGGCGAGGAATATCCCGGCGAGACCTCGCCCGCGTTCGCAAAACTGGTTTCCAGCGCGGGGCCGCTTTGGCGGTCGATCACAGTGACTTCGTGACCGGCCTGCGCCAGATACCAAGCCGAGGTTACCCCGATTACACCTGCGCCAAGCACGACAACTTTCATAAGCGGAAACCTCTGATTCCAAGCCTTTTCTCGAAAATAGCTCTCCGCGTGAAAATTAGCTCCCGATCTTCATCAAAAAAATACCCATTTTTGCAATAATCATCACCCATATCCAATATAGATCGCAGTTTATTTCAACATTCTACATATTGATGAAACATTAGCCCTCAAATTCGCTACTGAACGCTCGATTCGCCCGAAAGCTTTTTACGTGGCTGATGGATTGAAGCTGGCGGTGCGAATGATAGACTCGGCCAATAAAAGCCAGCGGAAGCGCGCAAGTGTCAGATCGTCAGTCTCCCCTCGCCCCGTTCCGCCATCGCGACTTCCGGATGCTGTGGTCGGCGACGCTTGTGTCGAACTTCGGCGGGCTGGTTCAAGCGGTGGGCGCGGCATGGATGATGACCCAGCTCACCGACAGCCCGACGCTGATTGCACTGGTGCAGGCCTCAAACACCCTGCCGATCATGCTTTTTGCGCTGGCCTCGGGCGCGCTTGCGGATCTGTTTGATCGCCGCACGCTTTTGATCTCGGCTCAGGTCTTTATGGCCAGCGTCTCGGTCGTTCTGGCGGTGGTGACCTGGCAAGGGGTGATGACGCCCTGGCTTTTGCTGAGCTTCACATTCCTGATCGGCATGGGACAGGCGCTCTACAACCCACCCTGGCAGGCAAGCATGGGCGATCTGGTCCCCCGCGAGGACCTGCCGGGCGCAGTCACCCTCAATTCGGTGGGGTTCAACCTGATGCGCAGCGTCGGGCCTGCGGCGGGGGGGATCATCACCGCGGCTTGGGGGGCTGCGGCGGCCTTCACGATCAACGCGCTGAGCTATATCCCCTTGCTTGGCGCCCTTTTCTTCTGGCACCCCGTCACCCCCAAGCGCGCCGTCGCGCGCGAGCCGTTCGTGTCAGCCGTGGGCGCGGGTCTGCGCTATGTCGCCCTCTCGCCCAATCTGGTGCGTGTCTTGGCGCGCGCTGGCCTTTTCGGCTTTTCGGCGGTCTCGATTCTGGCGCTTTTGCCGTTGGTTGCGAAATCTCATCCCGATGGCGGCTCTTTCCTGTTTGGCCTGCTTTTGGGCTGTTTTGGCCTTGGCGCGATCATCGGCGCAGTGGTGAACCCCTATATCCGAGAGCGCCTGCCCAATGAGGTGATCGTAAGGATTTCCTTCGGGGCCTTTGCGGTTGCCGCTTTGATCTTGGCATTTACCGATTCCGTCTGGCTGCATGCTCTGGCGATTTTCCCCGCTGGCGCGGGCTGGGTGCTGGCGCTGTCGCTTTTCAACGTCTCGGTCCAGCTTTCAACGCCGCGCTGGGTCGTGGCGCGCGCGCTTGCGCTTTATCAGACGGCAACCTTTGGGGGGATGGCCGCCGGGTCTTGGGTCTGGGGCTCGGTTGCCTCTTCATATAGCATCGACACGGCCCTTGCCTGCGCGGCAGTGCCGCTGCTGCTTGGGGCGATGCTGGGCCATTGGCTAAGCGTGCCTGAATTCGGCACGCTTAACCTTGATCCGATCAATACATTCCGCGAGCCGCAACTGCGCCTTGACCTGCGCGGCCGCTCGGGGCCGATCATGATCATGATCGACTATCGCATCGCCCAAGAGGATGTGCCCGAGTTTCTTGATCTGATGGCCCAAAGGCGCAATATCCGCCGCCGGGATGGCGCAAGGGGCTGGGCATTGTTGCGCGATCTTGAAAACCCCAACTTGTGGTCGGAAAGCTATCATATCGCCACATGGGATGATTATGTGCGCCATAATATGCGCCGCACCAAGACCGATGCCCTTGTCACCGAGCGTCTATCGGCGCTGCATCAGGGTGAGGGGGCCCCGCCCGTGCACCGCATGATTGAACGTCACAACGTCACCCCCGAAGACGACCTGCCGCTGATCGGCAAGATCGAGGTCCCTTGAGCGCGCCGCGATCGCGCCCTGCAACAGCGATCCGCCGGATCGGCGCGGATCTGATGGCGCGCTTCGGCAGCGCCGGGTGGCCTTCAAGCGCGTGCCGATGATCAACTATATCCTTCGCCGCCTGATCTCGCTTGGGCTTAGCCTGATCATCGCCTCTGCGCTGATTTTCGCGGTTATTGCCCTGCTTCCCGGCGATCCGGCCAGCTTTATGCTGGGCACGGGCGCACAGCCCGATACGCTGGCCGCCCTGCGCGAGCAGCTGGGCCTGAACCAACCGCTGGCCTGGCGCTATCTTGGCTGGATCACGGGGGTGATTCAGGGCGATTTCGGGCAAAGCTTTACGTATAAAACCCCGATCGCTTCGATGATATTGGATCGGATGCAGGTCTCATTGCCACTGACGTTGATGGCATTGGTGCTGTCCCTTGCCTTGGCCTTTCCGATTGCGATTTTCGCCGCGCGCCGGCGTGGACAAGGTGGCGATACTGCCGTGATGGGCATCACCCAAATCGGCGTCGCCTTGCCCAATTTCTGGTTTGCGATGCTGTTGGTGCTGGTTTTCGCGGTCAAGCTGCGCTGGCTGCCCGCCGGTGGCTTTCCGGGCTGGGCCGATCCGCTTGCCGCCCTCAAGGCCCTGTTGTTACCCGCAATCGCTTTGGCCCTGCCCCAGGCGGCCATTCTTGCGCGCGTGCTGCGCTCGGCGCTGATCGAAACGCTAGAGCAGGACTATATCCGAACCGCCCGGGCCAAGGGGCTGACCATCGGTCAAACCCTGCGCCGCCATGCCCTGCGCAATGCCATGATCCCGGTTCTGACCATCATGGGGATGCAGTTTTCCTTTCTGCTGGCGGGCGCGATTATCATCGAAAACGTCTTTTACCTGCCCGGGCTTGGCCGCCTGATCTTTCAGGCCATTACCCAACGGGATCTGATCGTGGTGCAATCGGCGGTGCTGGTTATGGTGGCAATCGTCATCCTGGTCACCTTTCTGGTCGATCTTGGCTACGCCATTGTCGATCCAAGGTTGCGCCGATGAGATGGACCTTGATTCTGGGTGCGACGCTGGCCGGTTTGGCCTTGCTTGCCGCGCTGATCTCATTTTTCTGGACGCCCTATGCCGTAACGGCCATGTCGATCCCCGATAAACTGCAGCCGCCCTCGGCGCTCCATTGGTTCGGAACCGATCACTTCGGGCGCGACATCTTGTCGATGATCATGGTTGGCGCGCGCGTCTCGATCGCGGTGGCGCTGGTGGCGGTGGTGATCGGCATGGGGATCGGCGTGCCGCTTGGCCTGCTGGCTGCGGCCTATCGCGGCTCATGGCTGGATGATCTGATCATGCGCGCCAATGATCTGGTCTTTGCCTTTCCCAGCCTTGTGATTGCAGTGCTGATCACTTCGGTTTTTGGCCCCTCCGCGGTGAATGCGATCATTGCCATCGGCATTTTCAACATCCCGGTCTTTGCCCGCGTGACGCGCGCGGGGGCGCTGCCTTTGTGGACGTTGGATTATATCCGCGCCGCCGAAGTGGCGGGGAAATCCTCGACCCGGATCAGCCTTGAACATATCCTGCCCAATGTCATGAATCTGCTGATCGTTCAGGGTACGATCCAGTTCAGCCTTGGCATTCTGGCCGAGGCGGGCCTGTCCTATGTCGGACTTGGTGCCCAGCCGCCAACCCCCAGCTGGGGCCGTATGCTGGCCGAAAGCCAGACCATGGTGACGCTTGCCCCCCATGTCGCAATCATTCCCGGCATGTGCATCGTCATCACCGTGCTGGGCATGAACCTTTTGGGCGATGGGCTGCGTGACCGGCTGGACCCAAGATTGCGAGGGCGCGCGTGATCACGGTCCAGAACCTTTCGCTGCGCATCGGCGCAACTCCCATCCTGCAAGGCATCAACCTTGCTTTTGCGCCAGGCCAGATCACTGGGCTTGTCGGAGAAAGCGGCTCGGGCAAATCCATGGCCGCATTGGCGATCATCGGGCTTTTGCCGCGCGGTGCGGCGGCCTCTGGTCGGGTCGAACTGGATGGCCGCAACATTCTGGATCTGCCCGAGGCAGAGCTTTGCACCATTCGCGGCAAGCGCATCAGCATGATCTTTCAAGAGCCGATGACCGCGCTGAACCCGCTGATGAACATCGGCGATCAGGTCGCAGAGGTTCTACGCATTCACCAGCCCATCAGCCGCGCCCAAGCCCTGTCCCAAGCGCGCGACCGGCTGGACCGCGTTGGCCTGACGCAGCCGCGCTTTCCCTTGACGCTGTTCCCCCACGAGCTGTCCGGCGGACAGCGCCAGCGCGTCGCCATCGCGCTGGCCATCGCCACGCGCCCGGATCTGCTGATCGCGGATGAGCCGACGACGGCGCTGGATGTGACCACGCAAGCGCAGATCCTTGACCTGCTCAAGGGGCTGGTGCGCGACGAGGG
>NZ_DALZMB010000029.1:7793-39740 GCF_032007265.1 Paracoccus sp. (in: a-proteobacteria)
TTTGCTGATCACCCATGATCTGGCGGTGGTGGCGGGCATCGCCGATCAGGTCGCGGTGATGCAGGCGGGCCAAATCGTCGAAAGTGCGCCGACCCAGGCCCTTTTTCGCAATCGCAAACATCCCTACACCCGCCAGCTTTTTGCCGCATCGACCCATCAGCCTGAACGGGTGCGGGTTGCGCCCGCGTCAGATCAGCCCTTGCTGCAGGTGCAAGATGTGGTGCGCGACTATGCCCTGCCTCAAAGCGCCATCAGCGGTGGCATGGATCGGCTGCGTGCGGTCGATCACGCCAATCTGGTGCTGCATAGCGGGGAATCGCTGGGTCTGATCGGGGAATCGGGCTGTGGGAAATCGACGCTGACCCGCGCGATTCTGGGACTGGACCCATTGCAGGGGGGACAGATCCTGCTGGATGGAGAGCCCGTGCGCGCAGGCCGCGCAATGTCGCGGGCGCAGCGTGCCAAGATGCAGGTCGTGTTTCAGGACCCATATGGCAGTTTCGATCCGCGCTGGCGCGTCGACAGGCTTGTGGCCGAACCCATTCACCTGACGGGCCGCCCCCGCGATTGGCGCGATCATGTGGCCAAAGCATTGGCCGATGTCGGCATCCCTGCTGATGCGATGGGGCGCTATATCCACGAATTCTCGGGGGGACAGCGCCAGCGCATTGCCATTGCCCGGGCATTGATCATCCGCCCCCGGCTGATCATTCTGGACGAGGCGGTCAGTGCGCTGGATGTGCGCATCCGCGCGCAGGTGTTGGACCTGCTGGCGCGGCTGCGTCAGGAATATGGCCTGGCCTATCTTTTCATCAGCCATGACCTGTCCGTCGTCCGCCAGATTACGGACCGCGTGGCCATCATGGATCAGGGCAAGATCGTCGAAACCGGCCCGACCCAGCAGGTCATGGATGCCCCCAGCCATCCCACCACCCTGCGACTGGTCGCCGCAGCCCCTAAAATCCCCAGCAATTGGCAGGTTCTTGAATCCGCCGACTAAGGTTGCGGCCCTTGTCTGACCCATCATGCCCCCCCACCTTTCCTAGGTCAGACAAGACGAACTGGAGGATAAGATGCAGTGCCCGATCGACGGTGAAACCTTGGCCATGAGCCAGCGCAACGGGGTCGAGATCGACTATTGCCCCAAATGTCGCGGGGTATGGCTGGACCGGGGCGAGCTGGACAAGATCCTGGAACGCGCCGCCGCCGAATCCGCACCCATCGCCGCGCCGCGCCATGACGGCGCACGCTCACAAAGCGACGGTGACCATCACCGCGAGAATGACCGCCGCTTTGAAGATCGTCGCTTCGACGACCGCCGCTCAGAGGAACGCCGTGATGACCGTCATGATCGTGACGACTATCGGCGTTATGATGATGACTACGGTCACGGCAAAAAGAAAAAGCGCGAGTCGTTCCTGTCGGATCTGTTCGACTTCTAAGCGCATCAAATGAACAGGCCCCGCGCTGCCGCAGGGCCTGTCTCCTCCCCCGATTGGACGGCTTTGCCTCCCCGCGCAGCCGTCCGGGTATTCCTATGCTGAAGCGGCGAGCAACTCTGCCTGCTTCACGATTACTTGTGCCTGACGAATAGACGCGATGTCAACAAGTCGACCATTGTATACAGTCGCCCCTGCCCCATTTTTCTTGGCATCTTCCATTGCAGCAAGGATATCGCGCGCTTCGCCTACGACTTTTGCACTAGGCGAGAAAACATCATTGGCCAGCGCGATCTGCTTGGGGTGGATTGCCCACTTACCAACCATCCCCAAGGTTGCAGAGCGCCGGGCCTGAGCCACGAATCCCTCATCATCGCTAAAGTCGCCGAACGGGCCATCAACCGGCAAGATTCCATGTGTGCGGCAGGCGGCAACAATCGCGGTTTGCGCCCAATGCCAGGGGTCGGACCAATATTTCGCCCCCTCATGCGCCATATAGTAATTTTCCTGGGTGCCGCCGATCCCGGTCGTGGCCATGCCCATCGAGGCAGCGAAATCCGCAGCACCCAGGCTCATGGCTTGCAGGCGCGGACTTGCGGCGGCGATCTCTTCGACATGGCTGATGCCGGCGGCCGACTCGATGATCACCTCGAAGCTGATCCGCTTTTGGCGCCCCTTGGCGGCCTCGATCGCGCTGACCAGCGCGTCTACGGCATAGACATCGGCAGCATTGCCCACTTTCGGGATCATGATCTGATCCAGCCGATCCGAGGCCTGCTCGAGCAGATCCACGACATCGCGGTACCAATAGGGCGTATCCAGCCCATTGATGCGCACCGATAACGTCTTGTTGCCCCAGTCAATATCGCCGATCGCCTGAATGATATTGCGCCGCGCGCGGTCCTTATCGTCCGGCGCGACCGAATCTTCGAGATCAAGGTTAATGACATCCGCCGCAGAGCTTGCCATTTTGGCAAAAAGCGCCTCGCGCGAACCGGGGCCAAAAAGCTGGCAGCGGTTCAATCTGGCAGGGGCAGCAGGCTGAAGGCGAAAGGACATGACAAACCCGTACAGTAAGGATGTTTCACGACTAAGCCCGCCCTTGTTATATAATTGCGCGGCCACCTTCAAGTCCATTTCGCAGATGCAGAAAGAATAGTGATGACGATCCAAGCCCAAATGCGCCGTTATGCCTTTGACGGCCATTTCACCATTGCCCGCGGCTCGCGCAGCCATGTCGAGGTGGTCGAGGTCACCATCTGCCGCGATGGCGTGACCGGGTCGGGCGAATGTGTGCCCTATGGCCGCTATGGCGAGACGGTCGAAAGCGTGTTGGCACAAATCGCATCCCTGCCCCAAGATGTCACCTTGGCGCAGTTGCAGTTGCTGTTACCCGCAGGCGCCGCACGCAATGGTGTCGATTGCGCGCTGTGGGATCACGCGGCCAAGCTGTCGGGCCAACCGGTTCATGCTTTACTGAACCTTCCCGCGCCTCGGCCTTTGATCACGGCCTTTACCCTGTCGCTTGATACCCCCGAGGCGATGCGGGCCAAAGCCGCCGCCAATGCCGACCGCCCGTTGCTCAAGGTCAAGCTCGGCACGCCCGATGATCTGCCGCGGCTGCGCGCCGTGCGCTCGGGCGCGCCACAGGCCCAGCTGATCCTGGACGCCAATGAGGGTTGGACCCCGGAAAGCTATCTGGAACTGGTCCCGCAGCTGGCCGAACTGGGCGTGGCCTTGGTCGAACAGCCCTTGCCGGCTGGCCAGGATGACGCCCTGCGGACCCTGCCCCGGCCGGTGCCGATCTGTGCCGATGAAAGCTGCCACGACCGCCACAGCCTGAGCGATCTGGTTGGAAAATACGATGTCATCAACATCAAGCTGGACAAAACCGGCGGCCTGACCGAGGCGCTGGCCCTGAAAGACGCGGCTGTGGCCCAGGGCTTTGGTCTGATGGTGGGGTGCATGGCCGCCTCTAGCCTGTCGATGGCACCTGCCGTCCTTGTGGCACAAGATGCATCCTTCATTGACCTGGACGGGCCGCTTCTGCTGGCACAGGACCGCGAAAATGGCTTGATTTACGAGCAATCGAAGATCATTCCTGCCACGCCCGCTCTATGGGGATAGGAGAGAGAGACAGCATGACCCGGACAGTTTACCTCAATGGCGAATATTTGCCCGAAACCGAGGCGAAGGTCTCGATCTTTGATCGCGCCTTCCTGATGGGCGACGGCGTCTATGAGGTCGTCAGCGTTCTCGATGGAAAATTGCTGGATTTCGACGGGCATATGGCCCGGCTTCAGCGCTCGCTGGATGCACTTGCGATGAAAAATCCGCTGGATACGGCGGGCTATCTTGCCGCACAGCGCGAATTGGTCGCGCGCAACGACATCGGTGATGGCCTGATCTATCTGCAGGTGTCGCGCGGCAATCCCGGCGATCGCGATTTCGTCTTTCCGCCTGCCGAGGTGCAGCCGACCCTGGTGATGTTCACGCAATCCAAGCCCGGCCTAGCCGATTCGCCCACCGCCAAAACCGGCCTGCGCGTGATTTCGGTTCAGGATCTGCGCTGGCATCGCCGCGACATCAAAACCGTTCAGCTGCTGTACCCGAGCCTTGCCAAGATGGAGGCAAAGGCCGCAGGCGTCGATGATGCCTGGCTGGTCGAGGATGGCAAAGTCACCGAAGGCACCTCGAACAACGCCTATATCGTCAAGGACGGCAAGATCATCACCCGCGAGCTAAGCCATGACATCTTGCACGGCATTACCCGCGCGGCGGTCCTGCGCTTTGCCCACGAAGCTCAGATGAGCGTCGAAGAGCGTAGCTTTACCATTCAAGAAGCTCAGCAGGCCGACGAGGCCTTTATCACCTCGGCCTCGGGGTTTGTCACACCCGTCGTCGAAATCGACGGCGTCAAACTAGGTGCAGGCACCCCCGGCCCGGTGGCTGTGCGTCTGCGCGAAATCTATCTTGAGGAATCGCGCAAGGCTGCGGTCTGATCGCACAAGACTTGCAACAAGAAGCCCGCCGTTCGATCGCTCGACGGCGGGCTTTTTCATGGGCGGGCTTTGCGAGCCAGATCAGGGCATCAATTGGTGCCAGACAGCCATGGCGGCACCGGGGCTGCCGATTGATTGATGAAGCTGACCGGTTTGACATCCCTCACGGTGACATCGCGCAGCACTGCCAGATCCTTGCCGTCAAGCACCAGGCGAACGTTGTCTCCGTCTTGCAGCAGCTCGTATTCCTGGGTGCCGGTATAGCCGTCGGGCAGAGCGATCTGGATATTGTCGGCGCCACCATAGGTGATATCCGCCGGACCCGACGAATCGCTGCGCAGAATATACAGATCCGATCCTTTGCCGCCGTCGATGATATCGTAACCGCCTGCATAGATCGTATCATCGCCATCCCCACCCAGTAAGGTATCGGGGTTTTCGGGGTCGGAATCGTCGGGCGACCAGATCAGATCATCGCCGCGCCCACCGTAGGCATAAACCGTACCACCATTGTCATAGATGGAATCGTTGCCCTTGGGCTCATAGTCTTTGTAGTCGATATTATCGGGATCATCATCGCCAAAGACGCGGTGATTGCCGCCATTGGTGATGATCACATCGCGCCCGGACCCACCGACGATGGTGTCATTGCCCTCGTCCGCGCCCAGATCATATGCACCGTAAAGATCGTCATCCCGACCCAGATAGACCTCGTCATCGCCCGGCCCGGCAAGAACGGTATCATTGCCCTCGCCCGTCCAGATGATGTCATCACCCCCCTTGCCGTCGACCAGATCGTCGCCGTCATAGGACAAGATCGCATCATCCTCTGGTCCACCCTCAATGGTATCGGCATCGTTGGTGCCTTCGATGACCTTATGGCCCTCGAACGGATCAGCGGGCGTATCCGGGCCGTGATTGTCATCGTTGCCAGAAATCAAAGAGCCAAGACCCGCGAGGCCCAGGACACCCAAGAGCAGAAACAAGGTCTGGTTCATCAACGTCTCTCCGATAATTTTGCGGCAAGATAGACCGCTCTGACAAGGCGAGGCAACAGTGGTTTCAATGCCCGAGGATCTGGCTCAGGAACAGTTTCGTGCGCTCGGATTGAGGGTTGTTAAAGAATTCACGCGGTTCGTTTTCTTCAACGATCTGACCTTGGTCCATGAAAATCACGCGATGGGCGACGGCTTGGGCAAAGCCCATTTCATGGGTGACGCACAGCATGGTCATGCCATCCTCGGCCAGCTCGATCATCGTATCCAGAACTTCTTTGATCATTTCCGGGTCAAGCGCCGAGGTCGGCTCATCAAACAGCATCACCCGGGGCTGCATACACAAGGACCGTGCAATTGCGACGCGCTGTTGCTGGCCGCCCGACAGCTGTCCCGGATATTTGGCGGCCTGTTCCGGGATGCGAACCTTGCGCAGGAAATGCATCGCGGTTTCCTCGGCCTCGCGCTTGGGCTGCTTGCGCACCCAGATCGGAGCCAAGGTGCAATTCTCCAGGACGGTGAGATGGGGAAAAAGGTTGAAATGCTGAAACACCATCCCGACATCCGAGCGGACTTTGTCGATGTTTTTCAGGTCATTGGTCAACTCGACCCCATCAATGATGATGCGGCCCCGCTGGTGATCCTCTAGCCGGTTGATACAGCGGATCAAGGTTGATTTCCCCGACCCCGACGGGCCGGCGATCACGATCCTTTCGCCTTTGCGGACGGTCAGGTTGATGTCGCGCAGCACGTGAAAGCTGCCATACCATTTGTTCACATCCTGCATCTCGATCGCAGGGTTGGCGCGATTTTCGGGGATTGCTGCGGGCTCGGTCATGGCAGGCCTCTTAACGATGATCCCGCTTCAGCCGATTTTCGAGGTAAAGCGAATACCGCGACATGCCAAAGCAGAGGATGAAAAATATCGCACCGGCGAACAGATACGGCTCCCAATAGGCGCCTTTCCATTCAAAGCTGGCACGCACGGAATCGGACATCGCCTTAAGCGGATCATAGAGCCCGACAAAGGTAACAAGCGTCGTATCCTTGAACATGCCGATAAAGGTCGACACGATCGAGGGGATCGCGATCTTCAGCGCTTGCGGCAAAATGATCAGTCGCTGCGCCTTCCAATAGTCCAGCCCAAGCGCATCTGCGGCCTCGTATTGCCCCACAGGCAGCGCCGCCAGCCCCCCGCGCACGACCTCGGCCATATAGGCCGAGGCAAAGATCGTCACCATGACGATCACGCGCAGGATAATGTCGAACTGCACGGTCGGCGGCAGAAAATAGTTCAGCAGCAGCGAGGCCACGAACAGCATGCCGATCAACGGCACGCCGCGAATGAATTCGATAAAGATAATCGCCAGCATCTTGACGACCGGCAGGTCCGACTGTCGCGCCAAGGCCAGAATAACGCCCGCAGGCAGTGACATCGCAATGCCCGCGACGCCAATTGTCACCGACAGAACAAAGCCGCCAAACTGCGTCGAGGGCACGCGCGGCAAGGCAAGCGGCAACAGCTCCTGCATCGCAGCGCCTGCGGGATCATAGCCAAAGCCCCACCAGATCACGGCCGCAACCGCGCCGATCGCCAGCCCGATCATCCCCAGCCGGGCACAGGCACGCCAGACCACAAGGCCAACGCAAAAGCCCATCAACGCCATGAACGGAAACCAGAACGAGCCCCCCCAAAGCAGCCAAACCCCCAAAAACGGATAGATCAGCGTCGCAATCAGGGCGCGGCGCGGCTGATATTCGATCAGCGCCGCCCATAGAACCAGCCCTGCCCCGGCCACCAACAGATGGGTCGTGCTTGCGCCAAGCAATTGACAGCACATAAAGGTCAGGACGGCGGCAAGGGCGATCACCGTCCAACGCAACCTGCGGCTATCGGCGAACAGGATCGGCGCGATGGCAAAGAACAGCAGACCAAACGCCAGCGTCGGGCGCCAGTATTCAAGGCGCGGGTAAAAGCCGAACAGGAATTGATTCCATCGGTGATGGATCACGGCAAAACAGGCGCCCGTGGCCCCTTCGCCATAGCGCTGGGTGATGATGGTGCGGCATTCCTTCAGCGAATCCGCGTTCCAGACCGAATGGGCGAACCAAGGTCCGAATTTCGCAATCAACAGCCATACCGCGGCAATCCCGCACAGGGTCAGCGCAATATTCAGCGGCCCTGAAAACAGGTTCGCCCTGAGCCAGCCGATCAGCCCTGCGCTGGCGGCCGGCGCGGGTTGGGCGGGCAGCATGGCATTGCGCACAAAGCCTGTCGGGGTGTTGGGAAGGTCGCTCATCTTAGCGCTCCTTCAATTTAACGCGGGAATTATAAAGGTTCATCACCCCCGAGATCATCAGGCTGACGACCAGATAGATCGCCATCATCAGGATCATACATTCCATCTCGCGTCCGGTCTGGTTCAGCGTAGTGCCCCCAAGCGTCCCGCGCAGGTCCATATAGCCGACCGCAATCGCCAGAGAGCTGTTCTTGGTCAGGTTCAGATATTGCGAAATCAGCGGCGGCACGATCACCCGCAAGGCCTGTGGCAAAATCACCAGTGACATCGTGCGGCTTGGTCGCAGCCCCAGCGCAAAGGCGGCCTCGGCCTGGCCTTTACTGACCGACATTACGCCCGCGCGCACCGCCTCGGCGATGAAGGCCCCGGTATAAAGCGACAATGCAATCAGCAAGACGACAAAGGCGTTGTCCAGATTGATGCCGCCGACAAAGTTGAAGCCCTTAAGCTGTGGACGCACCAGATGCAGGCCAAAATACCAGCTCAGCGCCACGAAAGGCACGATGAACAACAGCAGTTGAATCCACCAGGTCACCGGGCGTCGCCCGCTTTGGTTCTGAACCCGAGTTGCCCAATTGGCGATCATCTGTCGGATCACCACCGCAGCCGCCAGCACGGCCGCGAAGATGATAAAGGCGATATTCACCCCCTCGCGACCCAAGGGGATCACACCGGGATCACGATCCATCGCCAGTGTCGGGATGGCGGTATAGCGGTTGGTGGGCGCGATCGTATCAAACAAGATCATATGCGCCGACGGGTTTTCGCCGCGATAGGCATTCGGAGTCGGCAACACATCGGTAAAAATCGCCAGAAACACCAAAATCCACAGCAGCAGCGGCAGGTTAAGAAAGATCTCGACGTAGATCCGCATCAGCCGCGACACCAGCCAGTTCGACGACAGGCGCAGAACGCCGACGACGACCCCGATGATTGTCGCAAAAACACAGCCCAGTGCCGACACAAGCAATGTGTTCAACAGGCCAACGATTGTCGCCCGCAGATGCGTGTCATCCGAATTGAAGGGGATCAGCTGTTGGGGAATGTCATAGCCCGCGCGCCGAAACAGAAAGTCGAAACTAAAGGTCTTTCCAGCGCTTTCAAAGGCGTGAATGGCATTGCGCACCAGTCCGGCGATCACCGCCATGACCAGAATGAACACCACAACCTGGATGGTAATCGCGCGATATCGCCGATCATAGATCAGCATGGACAGGCGGAATGGCGGATGCTCCGCCCCCGGATAGTCGACCATTGTTTTCCCCTGCTTCCAATCCTGCGGGCTTGGCACCCTGCTTGTATGGTTTGGTCGTTGCGATCAGGTCTTGGCGTCTGGTGCGATCATCGGAAAAGGCCGCCCCCGTGCAAACGGGATGCGGCCATGATTAGCAAATACTGATCAGCGGAACGGCATGGCGTACATCAGGCCGCCTTGCGTCCATTGCGCGTTCAGACCGCGCGCCAAACCAATCGGGGTCTGCTCGCCAATGGTTGCGGCGAAAATCTCGCCGTAATTGCCGCCTGCCTTGATGGCGCGGCGGGACCATTCTGCATCCAGCCCGATCATCTTGCCCAGATCATCGGTCGAGCCCAGCAGACGCTGCACCTCGGGGTTGGTCGAGGATTTGGCCAGCTCGTCGATATTGGCCGAGGTCACGCCGTATTCCTCGGCCGCGATCAAGGCGAAAAGCGTCCAGCGGCCGATGTCACCCCAGTTGTTGTCGCCATGACGCACAAGCGGGCCAAGCGGCTCTTTCGAGATGATCTCGGGCAGGATGATATGGTTCTCTGGATCGGCGAAAGCCGCGCGCAGGGAGGCCAGACCCGAGGCATCGGTTGTATAGGCATCACAAGCACCAGCAAGATATTGTTGCTCGCCCTCAGAGCTGGTGTCGATATTCACCGGCTGATACTTGATGTTGTTGGACTTGAAATAATCCGCCAAGTTCATTTCGGTGGTGGTGCCGGTCTGAACGCAGATGGTCGCGCCATCCAGTTCCTTGGCCGAGCTGACGCCCAGATCTTTACGGACCATGAAACCCTGGCCGTCGTAATAGTTCACGCCAAGAAAGTCGAACTTCAGCTCGGTATCGCGCTGAAAGGTCCAGGTTGTGTTGCGCGCCAGAACGTCCACCTCGCCCGAAGCCAGCGCGGTAAAGCGGGTCTGCCCCGTCAGCGGAACGAATTTGACCTTGGTGGCATCGCCCACGACTGCTGCGGCCAGCGCCTTACAGAACGAAATGTCAAAGCCATTCCAGTTGCCGTTGGAATCTGGCGCGGCAAAGCCGACCAATCCGGTATGCACGCCACAATTCAGCGAGCCCCGCTCTTTGACCGCTTTCAGCGTGTCACCCTCGGCGGCAAAGCCAGCGCCGGCGGCCAAGGCAGCGGCGGTCACGGTTCCGACAAATACCGATTTTCTCATCGATGTCCTCATGGATTCCTCTCTGCTGCACCGCACGCCGGTTGGGCCCGACGGCGCTTGTTCAAACCGTTGATCGGTTTATTGCTCCGGACAAATGAAAATGCCCCTGACAGCAATAGTGCGCATCAGGGGCAGGTCGTCAAGGATTTAGCGGTTTTGTCTTAGCGCCGCGACAGCTTCCAAAGCTGCTCGGCCAGCTGCATCGCGCGCAGACGATTGGCGGCTGCCTCGTCTGCCTCTTCGTCGCGGCCCCATTTTTCGGCCTGATATTCTTCGTCAATCCGGGCCAGCTCATGCGCCTCGGTGGCGCTAAGGCGACCACGGATCACCGCAAGACCCAGCACCAAAGAGCCGGGCAAGGTCACCAGGTCATGCAGCGCGGTCAGGCCAAAATCATCCAGCTGGGACAATTCGGCGCGCAGCTTTTGCAAGGCGGCCTGATCTTGCGCAACCGGCACCACTCCCGAGGTGACCGCCAGCGCAGCCCCCAGATCCTTGCTTGCCCAATCCAGCAGCGGATCCCAACCCGTCGCCTGACGGGCGACCAGATCACTGGGGCCGGTCGCGCGATAAGACAACAGATCCGTGCCGCCATATTCACCCAGCATATCGGCCACGGCATCGAATTGCGGATGGACCTTTTCCAAAGCGGAATTGGCCGCGCGGGTCAACGGCATGCTTTCTGGATCGATCACATCGACCTGTGCGTCCCATTCCGCAGCAATGGCGCGTGCCAACGCCTCGGTCGGAACGATCAGCGCCTGCTTGCCGGGGGTGCGCAGAGGGCGCTCATCCAGATCGATTGCCCAGCCTTCGCCCTCGGGGCGGATATGGGCTTTCTTCCAGAAACGTCGTGCTTTCCATTCACTCATTTGCCCACTCCAGCAAGGATTGCGTCAGCGCAGGATAATCAGGCGCGACCAAACGCGCACCTGCGGCATGAAGCGACGGGACCGGGTGATAGCCCCAAGACACCCCGAAGCCCGCGACCCCGGCCGCGCGCGCCATGTCCATGTCAAAACTCGTGTCGCCGATCATCACGGCCCGATCTGCCGCGATTCCACATTCGGACAGGGCCGCCTCGATCATGCCGGGATGCGGTTTGGAGGGGTGATCATCAGCGGTCTGCAGGCTAAGAAACAGCTTTTCCCAGCCATGCGCCTTGACCATCGCCAACAGCCCGCGACGGCTTTTGCCGGTGGCAATCGCCAGCAAAAGGTCATCGCGCGCAGCCAATTGCCGCAGACATTCCTCGGCACCAGGATAAAGCGGCGCGACCTGTTGCAGGCGCGCCTGCTGAAATGCCGCGCGATAACCTGCAACCACGGCATCCTGAACATCGGCAGGCGCATCGGGAACCAGCTCGGCCACCGCAACCCCAAGCGAAAGCCCGACGATCGACAGCACCTTTTCGCGTGGCAGTGCCTTGAGCCCTGCCACCTCTAGCCCGTGGGTCATTGCAGCCAGGATCAGGGCCTGACTGTCGACCAGCGTGCCATCGACATCAAAAATGACAAGCTTCATTCGTCCTCGCTGAACGGGTCCGAAGGTACGTCATTCTCGTGCCAACCCACCGTTTTCCAGGTCCGCGCCATATGATCGGGCAAAGGCGCGGTAATGGTCATCATTTTCTTGGTGATCGGATGCTCAAAGGTGATCATGCGCGCATGCAGATGCAATTTGCGGCTGATGTCCCCACCCAGCTGCGAGCCCCAGCCATCGCCAAGGTTTTCCTGACCCGAGCCGCCGTATTTCCCGTCGCCCACGATCGGATGTCCGATTTCGGCCATATGCGCGCGCAGCTGGTGCGTGCGTCCGGTGATCGGTGACAGTGCAACCCAGGATGCGCGCATGCCCAGCATCGACAGCACGGCATAATCGCTGTGGGCGCGCTTGGCGCCTTCGGTGTTCTGGACCTCGGATGGATGAACGCAGACCATCTTTTCGCCCTCGCCCATGCGTCCGCGACCCGGCGCCTTGACCAGACCATATTTGATCGAACCCATGCGCGGATGAGGCACGCCCGCAACCGCCGCCCAATAGATCTTGCGGGTGTTGCGGTGACGAAAGCCCTCGGACAAAGCACGGGCGACCCGATCGGTACGCGCCAAAAGCAGCACCCCCGAGGTATCCTTATCCAGGCGGTGAACCAGCTTTGGCCGGTCCTTGAACCCAAACATCAGCGCGACGGTCAGACCGTCGACGTGACGTTCGCCTTGCCCGCTGCCGCCTTGCGAGGGCAGGCCTGCGGGCTTGTTAAGGGCGATGATATGTTCATCCTTGAAGATCACGGCCCGCTGAATCATCTCGACATCAGCCTTGCTGATCTTGCTGGTCAGCGGACGCTCGGCGCGGGCGCGCTCGACTTCGGATGCGTCAGGAAGGGGCGGCACGCGCACCTCTTGTCCGGTCTCGATCCGCGAGCTGGCCTTGACCCGGCCACCATCGATCCGGATCTGCCCGGTCCGGCACATCTTTTCGACATTGCCCTGCGAAAGCTGCGGGAAACGCTTTTTCAGCCAGCGGTCAAGGCGCTGATCGCCCTCATCCGCGCCGATGCGAATTGTCTGAACCCCACTCATGCCAGTACCGCCCGTCCTATAGAAATGCCGCAAAGAATCGCGATCAGCGACAATGCGACGGAAAAAATGACATAACCCGCTGCAAGCCCGGCCTGTCCACGCTCCCATAAGGTCAGCGTATCCAGCGAGAAAGCCGAAAAGGTCGTGAAACCGCCAAGTACGCCCGTCAAAAGCAGGGGTGCAAATTGCTGGCCTCCTCGATGTGCGAAAACTGCGGTCAACAGGCCCATCATAAAGGAGCCTGCGATATTGACCAAAAGCGTGCCAATGGGCAAGCCGGGAATAAGCCGACCTATCACAATATTGATGCCGTAACGGGCGGATGCGCCAATCGCACCGCCCAAAGCCACTTGTAACCATGTGTAAGTCATGGGCGATCGGCCCCTCGGCGTTTTGCGCGCAGTCCCGCAAACCATTCGACCCGCTTTTTCAGATCACGCTCAAATCCCCGTTCGACCGGGGCATAGAACACCGGCCGTTTCATACCGTCGGGGAAATAGTTCTGCCCGGAAAATCCGTCTTCGGCGTCGTGATCATAGGCATAGCCTGCGCCAAAGCCCTGATCTTTCATCAGGCTGGTCGGCGCATTCAGGATATGGGCAGGCGGCATCTGACTGCCCGAGCGCCGCGCCAGATCGCGTGCGGCCTTATAGGCCACGTAAACCGCGTTCGATTTGGGCGCGAGCGCCAGATAGACAACCGCCTGGGCCAGGGCCAGCTCGCCTTCGGGCGAACCCAGCCTTTCGTAAAGCGCCCAGGCATCCATGCAATGTCGCTGCGCTGCCGGATCGGCCAGACCGATATCCTCGACCGCCATGCGCGTGATGCGCCGCGCCAGATAACGCGGATCCTCGCCGCCCTCTAGCATACGCGCGAACCAATAAAGCGCGGCATCGGGGTCCGAGCCGCGCACCGATTTGTGCAGCGCGGAAATCAGATTGTAATGCTCGTCGCCGGATTTGTCGTATTTCGCCGCGCGCCGCATCAGCCGTTTGCCAAGCGTTTCGGTATCCAGCTTGCCCGTGACCTTCCAGGATGCGACCTGTTCGATCAGGTTCAGCGCCGCGCGCCCATCGCCATCGGCCATCTCAAGCAGCCGCTCGCGCGCTTCGCCCGTCAAAGGCAAAGCCCGGCCCAATTCACGCTCGGCGCGCTGTGCCAACCGCTCTAGATCGGCCAGGCTGAGGCGGTCCAGAATGACCACCTGAGCCCGCGACAAAAGCGCTGCGTTCAATTCGAAGCTTGGATTTTCGGTGGTGGCACCGACCAACATGATCGTGCCATCCTCCATATGCGGCAGGAAACTGTCCTGTTGCGCCTTGTTGAAACGGTGGATCTCATCCACGAACAACAAGGTGCCCCGCCCTTGATCGGCACGCAGCTTGGCCGCGTCAAAGACCTTGCGCAGATCGGCGACCCCGGTGAAAATCGCCGAAATCTGGACAAAGCTGCGATCGGTTTCCTGTGCCAAGAGCCGCGCGATCGTCGTTTTACCGACACCGGGCGGCCCCCAAAGGATTAACGAGGACAAGCTGCCTGCGGCAAGCATGGCCCCCAACGGCCCCTCGGGGCCCAGCAGCTTTTCTTGACCTACGACATCAGCCATCTGTGCCGGTCGGATACGATCCGCCAGCGGCCTTGGCGCGGCGCGCCCCGAGGGCACGGCGCCCTGTGTATTGTCAAACAAATCAGCCATTCGGGCGGCATGTTACGCCGCCCGCTGCTTTGGCGAAAGCCCCCAGCATACCGGCCGAAGCGCTTAGTGCATCTTGGTGGCAAGATTGATCGAAACACACTGGAAATAACCGTCATCAATCCACATGACCCGACCCATTGCCTGTGCATCAAGGCCCGTGGGCAACAACCAACGCGGCCAGGTCGCGGCAACCAGAGCAACCAGACGGGTCGCCCCAAGCGCACGCGCCGATGCGGTCATTTCAGTCACCAGATGGCGATGGACATGGCGGCGCTTGGACTGCGGGGTATCGTGATCCACGAAAAGGCGGCTAGCCTCCCAGGTGCCGGGATCGACCGGAGCCTCGGCATCCAACAGATCCGTTGGAATCGAGCCGCCCAGCAGGCCTGACTGCGCATCTTTGATCATATATGTATACATCCCGCACCGCGCCGTGCTCGGTGTCAGGCGGACGCCCGCATAGACGCGTCCCAGTTCATGAATGGCAACCCAACGGCTCATCGGGGTGTCATATTGGTCGAACTCCATGTCGTCCGTCTGTGGCAAGTCCCAGTTTTTCTGGATGATGAACGACTGCTTTCTTGCCCGGAACACATTCGCAAACAGTTCGCCGTGATTGTGTAGGTTCGAATAGGAAAGAGTGGTGGTCTGCATTTGCTGTCTCCTGGGGTGCTAATAAAGAGCCCCAGGCATACACGGACGATCGGGCGTCGCCCTACAGAAGACGGTATTCCTTAGCCCGCTGCAGCGCCTCGGCAGTGGTTCGGGCCATCAGGCGTTCCCGCGCCGAAATGAGCCGTGCCTTGAATGCGCTCTCAGTGATGCCAAGTTTCGCAGCCGCCGCCGCATGGCGATCCCCTTCCGCAATACACCGAAGGGCCTCTTGCTGAGCCTTTGTCAGGCTCTCTGGCGGCTCGGTAATCTCGTGAAGCCGCCAAAGCGTTTTAGAGATCGTTTCGATCTCTTCATCGGTGAATTCCCGCTTATTATGCGTAAAGCAGGCAATTGTACGCGACTGCATTGGCCCATGTGAGACAGCAAGCCCATAGGTCAAGCCGTGGTCCGCTGCATCCTGCAAGATGTTGAACGGATCCGGCACCGGTAACACGCTCCACCGGCAAGCACCTGTCGTCGAGAAACCCCAAGCAATGGTCGGATCTCTGAGAGCATAGGCGCGCTCAGCGTAGCGCTGCAGCCAATCCTCGGGATAGGTCTGAAACTGCATCAAAGGAGCAGCAAAACGGATATGAAGCCCAACAAAATAGCCCGCGGGGCACATTTTCTTGAACTTTTGCAATGCTGCGTTGATTTCTGCGCGTGATGACATATCGCTTTAGACAGATTGTTCCGACAATTTGGAAAAGATAAATGAATAGTGGGTCAATCTATGCCTAAAACTGTTAACAAGTCTATAACTGGCTGCAGCTTTGTTCGCCCAGGTTGTGTTATTTCTGGCACTTTCACATAAACAACAACGATTTATGTAAAATCAACGACACAGAACCCAGCGTTTTGTGCGTTAAGATTGATTCAACCACAACGATTACAACAATTGATACTTCGTCTTAGTCTTTAAATATGAAAAATCCCCGACTAACCAAGCCGGGGATCAATCACTTTGTTGCTAGCAGATGATTCGGGCCGTGATTACGGCAGACGAATCACTCGTCAATGGTGACGATTTCAGCTTCCAGACGGGCACGGTCAGCAGCGCCTTTGGCGGTGACATCGCGCTCGACGAATTCGATGATCGCCATCGGAGCCATGTCGCCATAACGGAAACCGGCTTTCATGATGCGAACATAGCCGCCCTGACGCTCTTTGTAGCGCGGGCCGAGGATTTCGAACAGGCGCGCGACATACTGGTCTTGCTTCAGCTGCGAAGCAGCCTGACGGCGTGCGTGCAGATCGCCGCGTTTTGCCAGCGTGATCAGCTTTTCGATGATCGGGCGAAGTTCTTTGGCTTTCGGCAGAGTCGTTTTGATCTGCTCATGCTCGATCAACGAGCCAGCCATGTTAGCGAACATCGCTTTGCGGTGTTCGTGGGTACGGTTCAAACGGCGGTAACCGCGAGCGTGACGCATGATAATCTCCTATAACGTCTTTTTACTTTGTCCGGGCGGTTCTGCGTAGGAACCGCTCTCCTTGGGGTCTTGCGACCCAGTCGTCCGGGGGCGTTGCCGCCCCCGTATTCCAAATCAGAACTGGTCGTCGAAACGCTTGGCCAGATCTTCGATATTTTCCGGCGGCCAATCGACCACGTCCATACCCAGATGCAAGCCCATGCCCGAAAGCACTTCTTTGATCTCGTTCAGCGACTTGCGCCCGAAGTTCGGGGTGCGCAGCATCTCGGCTTCGGTTTTCTGGATCAGATCGCCGATATAAACGATGTTGTCGTTCTTGAGGCAGTTTGCCGAACGGACCGACAGCTCCAGCTCGTCGACCTTCTTGAGAAGGCGCGGGTCGAACTCAAGACCGTCATCAGCATCTTTGTGGCCAGCCTGTTCGGGCTCTTCGAAGTTCACAAAGACCGAGAGCTGGTCCTGGATGATGCGCGCAGCATAGGCCACGGCGTCATCGGGGGTCAGCGAACCGTCGGTTTCGACCTTCATCGTCAGCTTGTCATAGTCCAGAACCTGACCTTCGCGGGTCGGCGAGACTTCGTAGCTGACGCGTTTGACCGGCGAGAAGATCGCGTCGATCGGAATCAGGCCAATCGGCGCATCTTCCGGACGGTTCTTGTCGGCCGCAACATAGCCCTTGCCGTTCTGAACGGTCAGTTCCATGCGCAGATCTGCACCTTCATCAAGGTGGCAGATGATGTGGTCACGGTTCAGGATGGTGATGCCCGCGGTTTCGGTGATGTCACCGGCGCGAACCTCGCCCGGGCCTTTCGCGGTCAGCGTCAGGCGCTTGGGGGTGTCCACGTCCATCTTGAGCGTGACGCCCTTGAGGTTGAGGACGATATCGGTCACATCCTCGCGGACGCCCGGAACCGAAGAAAATTCGTGCAGGACGTTGTCGATCTGTACCGACGTAATCGCGGCACCTTGCAGCGACGACAGCAGAACGCGACGCAGCGCGTTGCCAAGCGTCAGACCGAAGCCGCGCTCTAGCGGTTCCGCGACGACAGTGGCCACACGGCTGGCATCTGCACCCGCCTTGACGTCAAGCTGCGTCGGCTTGATCAGCTCAGCCCAATTCTTGTGGATCATGCGTTTGCCTCCATACTTGTTCCCCGCCCATGTCCAGTAGCAGGAAACGCCCGAGGTGAAATGCGGAACGGCGCCCCGCGTCATCAGATGCGGGGCGCTGAATGTCAGTCAAATCTTAGACGCGGCGGCGCTTGGGCGGACGGCAGCCGTTGTGAGCAATCGGGCTCACGTCGCGGATCGCGGTGATGTTGAAGCCAACAGCAGCCAGAGCGCGCAGAGCCGATTCACGACCCGAACCCGGACCCTGAACTTCGACTTCCAGCGTGCGAACGCCATGTTCCTGTGCCTTGCGGCCAGCGTCTTCAGCAGCCATCTGCGCAGCATAGGGGGTCGACTTACGCGAGCCTTTAAAGCCCATCGTGCCAGCCGACGACCACGAGATTGCGTTGCCTTGAACGTCCGAGATCAGGATCTTGGTGTTGTTGAAGGAACTGTTCACATGCGCCACGCCGGTGGCGATGTTTTTGCGCTCTTTGCGCTTAATACGAGTCTTATCGCGTGCCATTGTTCAGCTCCCCTTACTTCTTCTTGCCGGCGATCGGCTTAGCCGGGCCCTTGCGGGTGCGAGCATTGGTGTGGGTACGCTGACCGCGGACCGGAAGGCCGCGACGGTGACGCAGGCCACGATACGAACCCAGATCCATCATACGCTTGATGTTCATGGTGTTCTCGCGACGCAGGTCGCCTTCAACCGTCAGGTTTGCGTCGATGTATTCACGGATCTGCAGAACTTCTGCATCGGTGAGATCGTTGACGCGACGGGTCGGATCGATGCCAACAGCTTCGATGATCTGCGCAGCATACATCGGGCCGATGCCGTGGATATAGGTCAGAGCGATGGGGACGCGTTTCCCCGTCGGAATGTTTACGCCAGCAATACGAGCCACGCGTTTTCCTTTTCAAGTTGCGGTTCCGTTGTACCGGAACCTTTTTTCACAACCAAAGACCCGAAAGCACTGCCTCCGGGCCCTTAACCGGCCATTCGTACAAAACGAATGATTCTCATAAGAGATGCTGCGAAATAAAGGATTCGCAGTCAGGCGTCAAGCCTAGCCCCGCCCTTTGTCAAGCACCGCTGCAATCGCATCGGCAACATTGTCCATATCCGCAAGGCCATCAACCGTCGTCAGCATATCCTTGGCATAGTAGTAGCCAATCAGCGGCGAGGTCTTTTTGTAGTATTCAAGCAGACGCGTTTTAAGGCTGTCCTCATTGTCGTCGGCCCGGCGGCGCAGGTCATGCGAACCGCAGATGTCGCAAACACCCTCGACCTTGGTCGGCTTGGTCTGATCGTGATAGACCTCGCCGCAGTTGCCGCAAGTATAGCGGCCGGTGATGCGCGCAACCAGCGCCTCATCATCGACGCGCATTTCGATCACGGCATCGATCTTTTGCCCCATGCCCGCCATAAGCGCGCCCAAAGCATCAGCCTGCGGCAAAGTGCGCGGGAAGCCATCAAAGATGAAACCCGGCGCATCCGAGGTCTCTAGCTGCTCGCGAATCAGCCCGATGACGATCTCATCAGTCACAAGCTGGCCCTTGTCCATGACCTCGGCCACGCGCTTGCCCATCTCGGTACCCGAGCTGCGGGCAGCGCGCAGCATGTCGCCGGTGGACAGCTGAGCCAGCCCTCTGCCCTCTTCCAAACGACGTGCCTGAGTGCCTTTGCCTGCGCCCGGGGGGCCAAGAAGGATGATATTAACGGTCATCAGTTATGTCCCTTTTCTTTGTATCAGCGACGAGCCGGAGCTTTTTTGGGACGTGCTGCCCCCGCCTTACGTTTGCCGCGCAGCTGCGATTTTTCAATTAGACCTTCATACTGATGCTGCAGCAAATGGCTTTGCACCTGGTTGATCGTATCCATGACAACGCTCACCACGATCAGAACCGAGGTCCCGCCGAAATAGAAGGGAATCGACAGCTGGTGACGAATGATTTCTGGCAAAAGGCAGACAAGCGCCAAATAGGCCGAGCCCAGAACCAGAACCCGGTTCACCACATAGGTCAGATAGTCCTCGGTGCGTTTGCCCGGACGAATCCCCGGAATGAAGCCGCCCTGGTTTTTCAGGTTATCGGCGACATCCTCGGTCTTGAAGGCCACGTTATGGGTATAGAAATACGCAAAGAAGACGATCATCCCTGCGAAGAACACCATGTAAAGCGGCTGACCCGGACCGAAATAGGCCAGAATCGTCGACATGACCGGGCCGGTTTGGTTGCCCGAGAAGGTCGAGATCGTCACCGGCAGCAGCAACAGCGAGGATGCAAAGATCGCCGGAATCACGCCAGCCGGGTTAACCTTGATCGGCAGGTGCGAGGATTGCCCGTCATAGATCTTCATACCGACCTGACGGCGCGGGTATTGGATGTGGATCTTACGAAGCGCGCGCTCCATGAAGACCACAAAGGCGATGACCGCGACGATCATCACGATCACACCCAGAATCACCGGCGTCGAGATCGCGCCCGAGCGGCCCTGAGCAAGGAATTGCGCCAGATGGCTGGGAATTTCAGCGACAATACCGACGAAGATGATCAGCGAGATGCCGTTGCCAATGCCGCGTGCGGTGATCTGTTCACCCAGCCACATCAGGAAAAGCGTGCCGCCCACCAGCGTAATCACCACCGAGGCGCGGAAGAACATCCCCGCCTCATGCGCCAGCCCACCATGTTCAAGGCTGACAGCAAGCCCCCATGCCTGGAACAGCGCAAGCGCAACCGTGGCATAGCGGGTGTATTGGTTGATCTTTTTACGGCCCTGCTCGCCCTCTTTTTTCATCTGCTCGAGCGCTGGCACCATCGAGGACAGCAGCTGAACGATAATCGAGGCCGAAATATAGGGCATGATGCCCAATGCAAAAACACCCATCCGGCCAAGCGCGCCACCGGTGAACATCGACAAGATGCCCCCGATACCCGCCTGGGCCTGATCCATGAAGTTGCGCAAAGCGGCGCCGTCGATCCCCGGCACGGGGATATAGGTCCCCAGACGGTAGATAATGAGCAGGCCGATCGTGAACCAGATTCTCTGGCGAAGTTCGGTAGCCTTGCCGAACGTTCCCCAAGAGAAGTTCGCGGCCATCTGTTCTGCGGCTGACGCCATTTCTTGCCCCATTCATGGCTGCGCCGCCGGAGGGTCTCCCCATCCCGCGGCGCATGGAAAACTTGAATGCTTATCTATGGGGCCGCGGAGCCCCGTTCAACAGCTTATTCAGCCGCCGCTTCTTCGGCTTTGACCGGACGGGTCACCGTGACCTTGCCGCCAGCCTTTTCGACAGCCTCAACTGCGGTCGCCGAAGCGCCTGCAACGGTCAGGTTAACCTTGGCTTTCAGCTCGCCTTTTGCAAGCAGACGAACGCCGTCCAGTTTGCGACGGATGACGCCCGAAGCAACCAATGCGTCTTCGGTGATGTCGTTTTTCGCATCCAGTTTGCCTGCGTCGATGAACGACTGCAGCTGGCCCAGGTTCACAACGGCGAACGACAGGCGATTCGGCTTGCTGAAGCCGCGCTTCGGCAGGCGGCGATACAGCGGCATTTGGCCGCCTTCGTAACCGTTCAGTGCGACGCCCGAACGCGAGGTCTGACCCTTGATACCACGGCCAGCGGTTTTACCCTTGCCCGAGCCCGGACCACGTGCAACGCGCTTTTTCTTGCGGTTGGCGCCTTCGTTGTCGCGAATTTCATGAAGTTTCATATCGCTTCTCCTTGCCGGAAGCGTCCCGATGAAGCGTAGCTGGGACGGACACGGCTTATCTTGGTGATTGGTTCACTGCCTGAAAGGCATCCGGTCCATTAGCCAAGACAGGGCCAAAGGTCAAGGGAAAGCCGCAACAGCGCCGGTCCCGCCCGGCCCTTGAGCCAAGGACAGCGACCTAAAATTCAAACCATGTGCCCAGCTTGACCGCGCGTTCATCCGATCCCGACAAGGGCGTCACGATTCCCAGCTCGATCTTGGCAGGGCCGGGCAGATCATAGACCGATGATGTGGCAAGACTGCTGGCAATTCCCAAATCGTCGCGATCCTCGACGCGCAGCTGGTTGATGAACATTGTCATTTCCGTGGGTCGAAAACCCAGCGTCAGCGCGGCTTTGCTGGTCATCTTCGGGGTCAGATAGGCAAATTCCGAAATCGTATAGCCTTGGCGATAGCTCACCTCTTCTATTTTGCCCGCGACTTGCAGGCTGGCTTCAGCGCTAAGCCAGCCCCCACCGGGCAATCGCTCGACGCCCCGGCCCCAGCCTGCGCGTAGCTGCCCCAGCGGTGTCACCTCGCCATCGCGCTCGACCACGCCCAGTCCCGCTGCAACGGCAAAGCGATTCGCCCCGTCATCACGCCCCAATGCCTGCTGTAGCCAGAACAGCCCCGTCCGTTCATCCAGGCTGGTCTGTTCCAACTCAATGCCAAGGGTGCGGCGCGCCGTCAGGCCGTATTCGCCATAAAGGCTGATGCTGCTGTTTGCCTCTCGGTCCCTTTGTCCCGAAAAAGACAGAAATACGCCCCCCTGCTCGCGGGCCCAGGGCCCTGCTGCCGCCGCTTGCGGCACATGCAATAGGCACAGCAAAGCCAAAAGCCATCCGAGCCGGTGCCGCATGCGCATCCCCCCTGGCCAGCACACCCCGCCGGACAGGATAGCGCAGGAAATCTTACCAACCCGTTAACAGCGCAGAAAAACAGGATGTGGTACGCGCCAGCGCCGTGGGGCACCAAGCTGACAGTCCAAAAGAAAACGCCCCGGGCAAGCCCGAGGCGTTTCAAGTCTTGTCAAAGCGCTAAACGATTAGCCGCGCTCTTCGATGATGGTCACAAGATGCGGGATCTTGTTGACCATGCCGCGTACGGCCGGGGTATCTTCCAGCTCGCGGGTGCGGTTCATCTTGTTCAGGCCGAGACCTTTCAGCGTTTCACGCTGAATGGCAGGGCGACGGATCGGCGAACCGATCTGCTTGACGACGATGGTTTTAGCCATGTGCCCTCTCCTTACGCTTCGACAGCGGCTTCAGCAGCCGGCTTGTCGTGGGACGGAAGAATATCGGCAACCTTTTTGCCACGACGCTGAGCGACGTTGCGCGGGCTGGTTTCCGACTTGAGACCCTCAAGGGTCGCGCGGATCATGTTGTAGGGGTTCTGCGAGCCGAGCGATTTCGCCACGACGTCCTGAACACCCAACATTTCGAACACAGCGCGCATCGGACCACCGGCGATGATACCGGTACCTGCCGGAGCGGTACGCATCACGACTTTACCAGCGCCATGACGGCCCTCGATGTCGTGGTGCAGCGTGCGACCGTCGCGCAGCGGAACGCGCATCAGGTTGCGTTTCGCCTGTTCAGTTGCCTTGCGGATCGCCTCAGGCACTTCTTTCGCTTTGCCTTTGCCGAAGCCGACGCGGCCACGCTGGTCACCGACAACCACCAGAGCAGCAAAGCCGAAGCGCTTACCACCTTTAACGGTTTTCGAGACGCGGTTGATCGCGACCAAACGATCCTGGAATTCCGGGGTCTCTTCACGCTCTTCGCGGCGACCCCGACGGTTGTTTTCACGTTCTGCCATAAGGCATTCCTTCTTCGCTGGCGCGCATTCTGCGCCATCCATGCCAATCCTGGTGGGCCGCCGATAAATCGAACGGCCCCCGGATCATCGGGGTGGCGAAAACGCCACCCGCAGCCATTAGAACTTCAGACCGCCTTCGCGGGCTGCTTCTGCAAGTGCCTTGACCTTGCCGTGGAACAAGAAGCCACCACGGTCGAAGATCACGGATTCCACGCCTGCTTTTTTCGCACGCTCTGCGATCGCTGCGCCGATTTTGGCAGCAGCTTCCACATTGTTCTTGCCGACGACGCCGAGATCTTTCTCGAGGGTCGAAGCCGAAGCAAGCGTGATACCTTTCACGTCGTCGATCAGCTGGACGCTGATGTTTTTCGACGAACGGTGAACGGACATGCGCGGACGACCATCGTTGATGGCCCGCAGTTTGTTCCGTACGCGCAAGCGGCGCTTCTGGAACAGCTCGAGTTTTGTCAGTGCCATTTTTGCGCCCCTTACTTCTTCTTGCCTTCCTTGCGGAAGACGACCTCACCCTTGTAGCGGATGCCTTTGCCCTTGTAGGGCTCGGGCTTGCGCCACTCACGGATGTTCGCAGCCACCTGGCCGACGACCTGCTGGTCGATGCCGGTGATGACGATTTCCGTCTGCTTGGGTGCAGTGATGGTCACTCCTGCAGGAGCTTCGAAGTTGACGTCGTGCGAATAGCCCAGAGCCAGCTTGAGGGTGTTACCCTGCATCGTGGCGCGGTAACCCACACCCTGAATTTCAAGCTCTTTCTTGAAGCCTTCGCTGACGCCGGTGACGAGGTTTTCGACCATCGAACGCACCATACCCCATTGCTGGCGGGCACGTTTCGACAGGCCGCGCGGCGTCACTTTGACGGCGCCTTCCTCGATCGAGAGGGTCACATCATCACCAGCGGTGAAGTTACGGGTGCCTTTCGGCCCCTTAACTTCAATCATCTGGCCTTTGATTTCCGCAGTCACGCCATTCGGGAGGGCGACCGGTTTTTTACCAATCCGAGACATTATCTGCCCTCCTTAGAACACGGTGCAGAGAACTTCGCCGCCAACATTGGCATTGCGAGCTGCTGCATCCGTCATGACGCCTTTCGGCGTGGACACGATCGAAATGCCCAGGCCGTTGCGGACCTGCGGAATTTCTTTGACCGAAGCGTAAACGCGGCGACCCGGTTTGGACACGCGAGCAAGCTCGCGAATGACCGGCTGGCCTTCGTAGTATTTCAGGCTGATGTCCAGTTCGCTATGGCCGGACTCGGTGGTCACGGGCTCGTAGCCACGGATATAGCCTTCAGCTTTCAGCACATCGAGCACCCAAGCACGAATCTTGGAAGCCGGAGTGCGGACGGTAGACTTGCCCCGCATCTGCGCGTTGCGGATACGGGTCAGCATATCGCCGAGAGGATCGTTCATCGACATAATTGCCCCTTACCAGCTCGATTTGACCATGCCGGGGATCTGACCGAACGAGCCGAGCTCGCGCAGCATGATCCGCGACAGTTTCAGTTTACGGTAATACGCATGCGGACGACCGGTCAGTTGGCACCGGTTGTGCAGACGCGTCGCCGAAGAGTTGCGCGGCAGTTCAGCCAATTTCAGGCTGGCCTTGAAGCGCTCGTCAACCGGCAGGGACTGGTCATGAATGATCGCGTTCAGCGCAGCACGCTTTTCAGCATACTGAGCAACAAGACGCTCGCGCTTTTTCTCGCGCTCGACCATGGATTTTTTAGCCATATCTCTATACCTCCGCGATCAGCTGTTGAAGGGCATGTTGAAATGCTTCAACAGCGCTTTCGCTTCCGCGTCGGTCTTCGCGGTGGTGCAGATGATGATGTCCATCCCCAGAACTTCGTCGACCTTGTCGAAGTTGATTTCCGGGAACACGATCTGCTCTTTCAGGCCCATGGCGTAGTTGCCACGGCCGTCAAAGGACGTGCCTTTCACGCCGCGGAAGTCGCGAACGCGGGGCAGAGCGATGTTGATCAGACGGTCGAGGAATTCGTACATGCGGGCGCCACGCAGGGTAACTTTGCAACCCAGCGGCATTTCCTCACGAACGCGGAAACCTGCGATCGATTTCTTTGCATGCGTGATGACAGCTTTCTGACCAGCGATCAGCGACAGCTCTTCAGCGCCCTGTTTCACTTTTTTGGTGTCTTTGACTGCTTCACCGATGCCCATGTTCAGGACGATTTTGTCCAGACGGGGCAACTGCATGGCGTTTTTGTAGCCGAATTCTTCCATCAGTGCAGGACGAATGGTGTCCTTGTACTGCTGCTTCAGGCGCGGCGTGTAATTTGCTTGGTCAAGCATCAGATCGCATCCCCAGTGGTCTTGGCGAAACGAACCTTCTGGTCGCCTTCCATGCGGAAGCCAACGCGGGTCGCTTTGCCGTTTTTGTCCATCAGAGCCAGGTTCGACAGATCGATCGGCATCGATTTCTCAATGCGGCCGCCCTGCGTGGTCTGGGTCTGGCGCTGGTGACGGAGTGCAACGTTGACGCCGTCGACAACTGCTTTGTTCACTTGCGGGAACACGGCAGTGATCTCACCCTGCTTGCCCTTGTCCTTGCCAGCAAGCACAATGACCTTATCGCCTTTTTTAAGCTTGGCAGCCATTACAGCACCTCCGGCGCAAGCGAGATGATCTTCATGAAGTTTTTCGCACGAAGTTCACGAACAACCGGCCCGAAGATACGCGTACCGACCGGCTCACCCTGGTTGTTCAGGATGACGGCAGCATTGCGATCAAAGCGGATCGAGGTTCCGTCTTCACGTTTTACTTCTTTGGCGGTGCGCACGACGACGGCCTTACGGACGTCACCTTTCTTCACGCGACCGCGCGGGATGGCTTCCTTGACGGATACGACAATAATGTCGCCCACCGACGCATAGCGACGGTGCGAACCACCCAGGACCTTGATGCACTGAACTCGGCGTGCGCCGGAGTTATCAGCAACATCCAGATTGGTCTGCATCTGGATCATTTGGTTTCTCCCGACCTTTGGGGATATAGGACCCCAGGGTTTCGATCATACTGATCGGTTAAAAGCTGGTTACGCTTCGGTAGCGTCGCCGGTCAAAACCGTCCAGCGCTTCGTCTTCGAAATCGGGGCACATTCGACGATGCGAACGATGTCACCGATTTTGAACTGGTTGTCCGCGTCATGCGCACGATATTTCTTCGAGCTACGGACGATTTTGTGCAGAACGGGGTGCTTAAAGCGGCGCTCAACGAGGACGGTGATCGTCTGCTCGTTCTTGTCGCCGGTCACCTTGCCTTGCAGGATGCGTTTGGGCATGGGGAGGGCTCCTTAGTTCGACGCCGCGGCAGCAGCCGCTTTCTGGTTCAGGACAGTCATCACACGGGCAGTGTCACGACGGACGGCACGCATACGGGCAGTGCTTTCGAGCTGACCGGTTGCTTGCTGGAAGCGCAGGTTAAACGCCTCTTTTTTCAGCGCGACCAGCTGTTCACGCAGCTGTTCGGGCGTCTTCGTCGACAGTTCTTGCGCTTTCATGCGCCTGTTCCTTTCAACATCACCGGAGGGCTCCTGTCGTTGCAGGGCCACCCTGATTCCGGTGGAGCTTCATCATAGAAGCCTTGCCCATACAGGCCCGACCCCTTCTTTGCAAGCCTTCTTGAGGGAAAGCTACAAATGAGTTGCCCCGCCGTGATAACGGCGGGGCCATTCTTTCGCTGTCGGGGTCAGACCCCTTCAGTCTTACCAGTCTTCGCGCTGAACGATGCGGGTCAGAACCGGCAGTTTCATTGCGCCAAGACGCAGCGCTTCACGCGCGATCGTCTCGCTGACGCCGTCGATCTCGAACATGATCCGGCCGGGGTGAACGCGGGCGGCCCAAAAGTCGACCGAACCTTTACCCTTACCCATACGAACTTCGGTGGGCTTACCGGTGACCGGCAGATCCGGGAAAATCCGGATCCAAACGCGGCCTTGGCGTTTCATGTGACGGGTGATCGCACGACGCGCAGCTTCGATCTGGCGCGCGGTGACGCGCTCCGGTTCGGTTGCTTTAAGCGCGAAGGAGCCGAAGTTCAGGTTGAAGCCGCCTTTGGCTTCGCCGTGGATCCGGCCCTTGTGCTGTTTGCGGAACTTCGTCCGTTTCGGTTGCAGCATTTGCCTCTACTCCTTAACGCGCGTCGCGATCACGACGCGGTCCGCGCGGCGCCGGACCTTCTTGCGACTCGGTCGCACGACGGTCATGAGCCTGCGGATCATGTTCCATGATCTCGCCTTTGAAGATCCAAACCTTGATCCCGATGATACCATAGGGAGTCATGGCTTCCGACAGCGCGTAATCGATGTCTGCGCGCAGAGTGTGCAGCGGCACGCGGCCTTCACGGTACCATTCGGTACGCGCGATTTCTGCACCGCCCAGACGGCCGGCAACGTTCACACGAATGCCAAGTGCGCCCATGCGCATCGCGTTCTGAACCGAGCGTTTCATCGCACGGCGGAACGAGACGCGACGCTCAAGCTGCTGAGCGATCGATTCGGCGACCAGCTGAGCATCGACTTCCGGCTTGCGGACTTCGACGATGTTCAGGTGCAGTTCCGAAGCGGTGAAATTCGCCAGCTTCTTGCGCAGGGTTTCAATATCGGCGCCTTTTTTGCCGATAATCACACCCGGACGCGCTGCGTGAATGGTCACGCGGCATTTTTTGTGGGGGCGTTCGATGATGACACGGCTCACACCAGCCTGTTTGGCTTCGGTGTGGATGAAGTCGCGGATCTTGAGATCCTCGAGCAACAGGTTGCCGTAATCTTTGTCGTCAGCGTACCAGCGGCTGTCCCAGGTACGGTTGACCTGAAGACGCATCCCAATCGGGTTTACCTTCTGACCCATTACGCGCGCTCCTCGACCTGACGCACCTTGATGGTGATTTCCGAAAACGGTTTCATGATCTTGCCGTAGCGACCACGAGCCCGCGGACGACCGCGCTTCATGACGAGGTTTTTGCCAACCCAAGCTTCGGCGACGATCAAACCATCGACGTCGAGGTTGTGGTTGTTTTCAGCGTTGGCAATTGCCGACTGAAGGCATTTTTTCACATCAATCGCGACGCGCTTTTTCGAGAACGTCAGATCGGCCAAAGCCTTTTCGACCTTTTTACCGCGGATCAGCGCAGCAACCAGGTTCAGCTTCTGAGGCGAGGTGCGAAGCATCTTGATCTTCGCGAAGGCCTCGTTATCCGCCACGCGGCGCGGATTCTGTTCCTTACCCATGACGAATTACTTCCTCTTTGCTTTCTTGTCAGCAGCGTGACCGTAGTAGGTCCGGGTCGGCGAATATTCACCGAACTTTTGACCGATCATTTCTTCGCTGACCGTAACCGGGATGTGCTTGTGGCCGTTGTAGACGCCGAAGGTCAAACCAACGAACTGCGGCAAGATGGTCGAGCGGCGCGACCAGATCTTGATCACATCCGACTTGCCCGACTCACGTGCTTTTTCCGCTTTCTTCAGCAGATAAGCATCGACAAAGGGGCCTTTCCAAACAGAACGTGCCATAGGTTAACGCCCCTTCTTCGCATTGCGCGACCGCAAGATATACTTGTCAGTCGTCTTGTTCTTCCGGGTCTTGTTACCCTTGGTACCTTTACCCCACGGGGTAACCGGGTGACGACCACCCGAGGTACGACCCTCACCACCACCATGCGGGTGATCGATCGGGTTCATGGCAACACCGCGAACGCTCGGGCGGATGCCCTTGTGGCGATTGCGACCTGCTTTACCGAAGTTCTGGTTCGAGTGGTCCGAGTTCGAGACCGCACCAACCGTCGCCATGCATTCCTGACGGACCAGACGCAGCTCGCCCGAGGACAGACGGATCTGGGCATAGCCACCGTCACGACCGACGAACTGAGCGTAGGTACCAGCCGAACGTGCAATCTGACCGCCTTTACCGGCTTTCAGCTCGACGTTGTGGACGATCGTACCGATCGGCATGCCCGAGAACGGCATTGCGTTACCCGGTTTCACGTCAACTTTGGCGCCGGCGATGATCTTGTCGCCAACTGCAAGACGCTGCGGAGCCAGGATATAAGCCTGCTCGCCGTCTTCGTATTTCACCAGTGCGATAAACGCGGTCCGGTTGGGGTCATATTCGATCCGCTCGACGGTTGCCGAGATGTCGAATTTGGTGCGTTTGAAATCGACAATGCGATAAAGACGCTTCGCCCCGCCGCCTTGGCGACGCATTGTGATCCGTCCGGTGTTGTTCCGGCCGCCGTGCTTGGTCAGACCCTCAGTGAGGGATTTGACCGGGCGCCCTTTCCAAAGCTCCGAACGGTCGATCAGAACCAGCCCACGCTGGCCAGGCGTAGTCGGTTTATACGACTTAAGTGCCATGCTTTCTGTCTTCCGTTGCTTTGGACCTAGTAGTGGTCCGTTTCGTCAAAAGATGAACGGCCCCGCTGCCGGGGCCGTCGATTCGCGGTCTATATCAGAGACCCGTCGTCACGTCGATGCTGTTGCCAGCCTCGAGAATGACATAGGCTTTCTTGACATCCGAGCGGACGCCCAGTTGGCCTTTGAAACGCTTGACCTTGCCTTTGGTGATGGTGGTGTTGACCGCCTTCACCTTGACGCCGAACAGGGTTTCGACAGCTTCTTTGATCTGCGGCTTGTTAGCCGATTTGGCGACCTGGAAAACCACGCCGTTGTTCTCACCGATCAGCGTTGCTTTCTCGGTGATCAGCGGCTTGACGAGAACGTCGTAGTGTTCCGGTTTAGCTTGGGTTTCTTTGCTCATTTCAGGCGAGCCTCCAGAGCTTCGACACCAGCGCGCGTGATAACCAGCGTATCGCGCTTGAGGATGTCATAAACGTTGGCACCCATCGACGGCAGGACATCCACACCTTCGAGGTTACGCGCGGCGCGGGCGAAGTTTTCGCTCACTTCAGCGCCGTCGATGACCAGAACGCGCTTCCAGCCGTTCTCTTTGACCGCTTTCGCGACCACCGAGGTTTTGGCATCTGCAATGTTCAGGCTGTCAACGATCACCAGCTCGCCTGCAGCGTATTTCGCCGACAGAGCATGCTTGAGGCCGAGTGCGCGGATCTTCTTGGGCAGGTCGAATGCGTGCGAACGCGAGACCGGGCCCTTGTAAACACCACCCGAACGGAAGATCGGCGCTTTACGGCTGCCGTGACGTGCGCCACCGGTGCCTTTTTGGCGATAGATCTTTTTGGTCGAGTAGCTGACATCCGACTTGCCGAGCGTCGAGTGCGTCCCCTGCTGGGCGCGTGCGCGCTGCCAGCGGACGACACGGTGCAGAAGGTCTGCACGCGGCTCGAGACCGAAGATGTCATCGCTCAGTTCGATATCACCAGCTTTGCCGGCATCGAGCTTGATCACATCAAGTTTCATCAGTTATCTCCTTCCGGCGCAGCGGCTTCAGCAGAGACCTGAGCTTCGGCAGTGGCCGTGCCGCGGGTCGCAGCCGGGAAGACCGTGTTGTCAGCCAGCGGCTTTTTCACGGCGTCCTTGATGGTGACCCAGCCGCCCTTCGAGCCCGGAACCGAACCTTTGACAAGGATCAGGCCGCGGTCTGCATCGGTCTTGACGACCTGAAGGTTCTGGGTGGTGACGCGAACGGCACCCATGTGGCCAGGCATCTTCTTGCCTTTGAACACTTTGCCCGGATCCTGACACTGACCGGTCGAACCGATCGAGCGGTGCGAGATCGAGACACCGTGCGAGGCGCGAAGACCACCAAAGTTGTGGCGCTTCATACCACCGGCAAAGCCTTTACCGATCGAGGTACCCGCGATGTCAACGAACTGACCTGCGAAGTAGTGGTCGGCGATGATCTCGGCGCCCACTTCCACGAGGTTGTCTTCGCTGACGCGGAATTCCGCGATCTTGCGCTTGGGGGCAACATTCGCTTTCGCGAAATGGCCGCGCATTGCAGCGGTCACGCGCTTGGCTTTCGCCTCGCCCGCACCAAGCTGCAGCGCAACGTAGCCGTCGGTTTCGACGGTGCGCTGTGCGACGACCTGAAGGTTGTCAAGTTGAAGAACGGTGACAGGAACCTGCTTGCCGTCTTCGAGGAAAAGCCGGGTCATGCCCAGCTTCTTGGCGATTACACCAGTGCGCAGCATGTGTGCCTCCTTAGACCTTGATCTCGACGTCCACACCAGCAGCAAGGTCGAGCTTCATCAGCGCGTCCACGGTCTGGGGGGTCGGATCTACGATGTCGAGAAGACGCTTGTGCGTACGGATTTCCCACTGGTCGCGCGACTTCTTGTCGATGTGCGGACCACGGAGAACGGTGAATTTCTCGATCTTGTTCGGCAGCGGAATCGGACCGCGAACAGTCGCGCCGGTGCGTTTCGCGGTGTTCACGATTTCCTGCGTGCTGGCATCCAGAACGCGGTAATCGAACGCCTTGAGCCGGATGCGGATATTCTGGCTTTGCATTGTCATCCCTCTTGCGGGGAGTTCCAGTTGAGAGGCTGACAGCGCACCACGCACCGCCAGCGTCGAACCGTAAAAACGTACAGGTCGCCCTTTTTTTTGGGCGACCTCGCACATAGCCAATGATTCCCCTTGAATCGGGGAAGTGTCGGCGATGCGGCTAAATGCATGAATTAGGGCGACAGGTCAAGCGCTCTCGCTATTCTGCCCGGATTTGACGCTGGGGACATTGGCATGTCTTCCATGCGACAAATATCCCGGGGTCCGGGGCAGCGCCCCGGAT
>NZ_DALZMB010000030.1:0-38629 GCF_032007265.1 Paracoccus sp. (in: a-proteobacteria)
TTCCGCAGAACGGGCAGCGCATTTATAGTCCCCTAAATGTCCTTGACCGCAGTTAGTATAGGAAGTTCCAAAGGTTTTGGGTAGAACCACCACCCCATCCACAACATAGAGCCCGCCCCTGTGGCATGCTTGCCGCGTTTTCTTGGCTGATTCCTTAGTCTAATTCAGCCTTTTCGCCCAAAACCTTAGCCCCGGCACTCGACACCGCGCGCGGCACGGGGCTAAATATTGCGCGAACCATCCCCAAAAGGGATGAGCCGATATTCCGGAGGACCCATGACCGACACCAATAATTTCGACCGGCGCGCGTTTCTGACCCGTGCCTCGATCGGCGGCGCGGCCGCAGCCGCGGGCGCGACGCTGGCAGCACCAGCCATTGCGCAGGAAAGCCCGACCATCAACTGGCGGATGACCTCGTCCTTTCCGAAATCGACGGATACGCTTTACGGGACCGGCGAATATTTCTGCAAGCTGGTCGAGGAAGCATCGGACGGCAAGTTCAAGATCCAGTCTTTCTCGGCAGGCGAAATTGTCGGCGGCCTGCAGGCGGCAGATGCCGTGCAAGAAGGCACCGTCGAAATGGCCCATACGGTGGGCTATTACTATTGGGGCAAGGATCCGGCCTGGGCCGTTGGCGCGGCTATCCCGTTTTCGCTGAACTACCGCGGCATGAACGCGTGGAACTACAACGGCGGCGGGATCGAGCTTTACAACGAGTTCCTGGCGCAATCGGGCCTTTATGCCCTGCCCGGCGGCAATACCGGCGTGCAGATGGGCGGTTGGTTTCGCAAGGAAATCAACACGGTCGAGGATCTTAAGGGGCTTAAGTTCCGGGTCGGCGGCTTTGCGGGCTATGTTCTGGAACGTCTGGGCGTGGTTCCTCAGCAATTGGCTGGCGGCGACATCTATCCGGCGCTGGAAAAGGGCACGCTGGATGCCGTCGAGTTCACCGGCCCCTATGACGATGAAAAACTGGGCTTTGTAAAGGTTGCACCCTATTACTATGCCCCTGGTTTCTGGGAAGGCGGCCCGACGGTCCATTTCTTCTTCAGCAAAGAAAAGTTCGAGGCTCTGCCTGCGAATTATCAGGCAATCGTACGTGCAGCGGCGCGTGCGGCGGATAACTCGATGATCGCGGCCTATGACTGGAACAACCCCAAAGCGCTGCTGCGTCTGGTTCAGGAAGGCGCGCAGATCCGCAGCTTCTCGCCCGAGATCATGTCCGCGGCCTTTGATGCGGCCAACACCATCTATGATGAGATGTCGGCCAAGCACGAATGGTTCAAAAAGCTTTGGGATTCGATCAAGGCGTTCCGCTCGGAGCATTACACCTATACCCAGCTGGTCGATTTCCAATACGACTACTACATGATGCAGCTGAACGGCCAAAAGCGTCTGTAAAGCGCGAAAGTGCCAGAAGATTAAGAAAAGGCCCCCGGTTTCGGGGGCCTTTTCCATTGGGCGCAAAGACCACGCACCCCGCGCGGAAAAACCGGCGGAGCGCGCGCGCGCCTAGATCAAGGGGAAGGTGCCAAGGCCCCATCCAGCCCCGGCGGTGTTCCCAGTCCGGGCAGCGTCCCAAGGGCTGGCACGCTCGCGGCCGGCTCATTTGCCATGGGCGCTGCTGGAGTGGCAGGCGTCAAGGCTGGTGACGGTGCCTCAAGTCCGGGCGGTGTTGCCAGGCCCGGCAGCGCGTTCATCCCCGAAGGAGCGGCTGGCGCTGGCTGAGAAGAAGCAGGCGTGGCCTGCCCCAGATCAGGCTGTCCCAGATTTGGCTGGCCCAGATCAGGCTGCGCAAGGCCCGGCAAGCTGTTGGGCGCAGCAGGTACCGGCGCGCCAGCCGTGCCCAAGTTGAGGGGTGCAAGCCCCGGCAAACCACCCGTCGGCACGTTTGATGCGCCCGAGGTTGGTGCCGCAGGTGCGACGCCACCAAGGGTTGGCAATTCAAACGTCGTCGTCGGCTGAACCTTTGCGGCAGATTTATCCCCCGTCACCAGGACCGGAAACAGCGCCACAATCACGGCCATCACCAACTGGATCAGCATGAAGGGAATGGCGCCAAGATAGATCTGCCCCGATGTCACCGGCTGGATCACGCGCCCGGTCACATGATCCACATAGGCCCGCCGCGGCGCGACCGAACGCAGAAAGTGCAGCGAGAAGCCAAATGGCGGGTGCATGAAGGAAGTCTGCATGACGATGGCCAAGATGACGCCGAACCAGACCAGATCAATGCCGATCGCTTTGGCAGGCGCCAAAAGCAGCGGGACGATGATGAAGGCCAGCTCGAAGTAATCTAGGAAAAAGGCCAGAAAGAAGATCAGCACCGACACGAAGAACACAAAGCCCATCTCGCCGCCCGGCAGTGACACCAGCAGATGCTCGATCCAGATTTGACCGTTCACGCCATAAAAGGTCAGCGAGAAGACCCGTGCGCCCATCATGATGAACATGACGAAAGCCGACAGGCGCGTGGTGCTTTGCAAGGCCTGTTTCAGCATGTCAAAGGTCAAGCGCTTCTTGGCAAAAGCAAGGATCAAAGCCCCGGCGGCACCCATGGCGCCCCCTTCGGTCGGGGCGGCAATTCCCAGGAAGATCGTGCCGAGAACCAAGAAGATCAACGCCAAAGGCGGGATCAGCACAATGATGACCTGTTGGGCCAGATGCGACATCAGGCCGATCTTCAGGTGACGATCCGCAAGCGCGACGGCATAGGCAAAGACCGCCCCGGCCATGATCGCTATGATATCGGCATCCACACCCAGGCTTGGCTTGAACCAAAGAAAGACGCCGTAAGACAGCGCGGCGGCCAAAGCGACCACCACCAAAAGCGAGGTAACGCCATGGCCAAGAGTGCGGGCCTCTTTGGGCAAAGCAGGCACGAAATGGGGCTTGAAAATCGACAGCCCCATGATCAGCAAGATATAGCAGCCCGTCAAAAGCAAAGACGGCAGCAGCGCGCCCGCATAGATCGCGCCGACCGAAACAGTGAGCTGGTCCGCCAGAACGATCAGCACCAACGACGGGGGCACGATCTGCGCCAGCGTTCCCGAGGCGGCAATCACCCCGCTGGCGACGCGCCGGTCATAGCCGTAACGCAGCATGATAGGCAGCGAAATCAAGCCCATGGCGATAACCGATGCCGCCACAATCCCCGTAGTTGCGGCCAAAAGCGCGCCAACAAGGATGACGGCATAGGCCAGACCACCGCGAACGGGGCCAAACAACTGACCGATTGTGTCCAGCAGATCCTCGGCCATACCCGATTTTTCAAGGACAATGCCCATGAAGGTGAAAAATGGAATGGCCAGCATCGTGTCATTGGAAAGCTGCGCCCACATCCGGTTGGGCAATGTCCCCAAAAGCGGCCAATCAAGCGCGATCACGCCACCCGACAAAGGAGCCAGTTCGACGCCGATCAGGAAAAACAACAGACCATTGGCGGCCAAGGCAAAGGCGACCGGATAGCCCAGAAGCAAAAAGATGACCAACGAGCCGAACATGATAGGCGCCATGTTCTGCGCGATAAGTTCCATCATTTGCGATCCTCCGCCGAATGGTCGGGGCTTTTTTGCTCAAGGCCGTCTTGAATGCTGCGCGCCAATTCGGCGGCCTCTAGCTCGGCTGCTTCGTGCTGCGAGACGAAAGGCACCGGATCCTCGATGATCCCGCGCATGATCGCAATCTTCTTGATGATCTCGGAGATGGCCTGCGCGAAAAGCATGGCAAATCCGACCAGCAAAATCGCCTTGGCTGGCCAAAGGATCAACCCGCCCGAGTTCGACGACATCTCGCCGCTGCGATACGAGCGCAACACCCAAGGATAGAGGTAATAGACCATCAACCCTGCAAAGGGCAGCAAGAAGAACAGATGCCCTAAAAGGTCGATCCAATGTTGCACACGGCGCGACCAACGTCCGTAAAGGATATCGATGCGAATATGCTCATTTTCCATAAGCGTATAGGCGGCCGCCCCCATGAATGCCGCGCCATAGAGGTACCATTGCAACTCTAGCCAGGCATTCGAGGACCGGTTGAAAATTTTGCGCACAATCGCATTGCCCGCGCTTACCAAGACCGCGATCAGGATCAGCCAGCTTACATTTCTGCCGACAAAACCATTGAACCGATCGATTCCTTTCGAAAGGGCCAAGAGGCCACCCATCGCTACCCCCAAAACTGGAGCCGCAGCACCCTTGACCACCAGTTCACGTGATCCGGACACAACAAATTGCGGCATAATCCCTGTGCCATACGTTTGATCAGCTTGGGATTCTACAGCTTTTCTGCAAACGCTGCGGCAAATGCGACCAGAAATGCACATTCTGTGCCCTGCTGAACGGCACCCAGCACATCGCCGGTCAGCCCACCCAATCGCTTTCGCGCCAGGTTTTGGATGTAGATCTGCACCGCCGCGCCCAGTGCTGCAGCCAGAACCAGCGCCCATGCGCCCTGTCGCGCATCAATCAGCAAGACCAGCCCAGCAAGGCCCAGGGCAAGGGCAACTGCAAGGGCCGCTCCGGTCAGTGAAGGTCGGCCAGCCGATTTACCCAAACCATCGGGGCGCGCGGGCGGAAGTCGGCGCATCGCGATCACCATGGCCGCTCGTGACGCCCCGCCTGCGACAATTAGCGCAGCCACGGCCGCACCTATGGGCAATGCCGCGACCGAGCAAACGCGCAGCGCCGTCACCAGACCCAGCGTCAATGCCCCATAGCTGCCGATGCGGGAATCGCGCATGATCTCAAGTCGGCGTTCGGTGGTGCGCCCGCCCATGCCATCGGCCAGATCTGCCAGCCCATCTTCATGCAGCCCGCCGGTCAGCCAGACAAGCGTCGCAATCGCCAAGAGGGCCGAGATGGCCGCCCCCAGCCCAAGCCAATGCGCCAGCCCAAGCACGGCGCCTGCCGCCGCACCAAGGATCAGCCCGACCAGCGGAAAGGCCCATGCGACCTGCGACAAAGACGGGGGATTGGCGGGCAGCAACCCGCCAACCGGCAGCCGGGTCAGCCAGACCAGCGCCAAAGCCAACCCGGAGATGGGCTTAGGCACGGATGCCCGCCTCTTCGAAAGTGGCCATGCCGTTATGACATTCAAGCGCGGCCCGCAGGATCAACAGGGCAACGGCCGCGCCGCTGCCCTCGCCCAGACGCATATCAAGGGCAAGGACCGGATCTTTGCGCATTTCAACGACCAGACGACGGTGCCCCGGCTCCATGCTCAGGTGGCCGACAAGGCAATGATCCAGCGCCTCGGCGTCGTCGCGCAACAAAACCGCCCCCGCAGATGAGCAAATGAAGCCATCAAGGATCACCGGAATGCGCAATTCGCGTGCACGCAAGATCGCCCCGCAAATCGCTGCCTGCTCACGTCCGCCAAAGGCCATCAATGTCTCGATCGTTGAGCGGGCTTGGGCGTGGCGCGATAGCCCCTCATCGACCACCTGCGCCTTGAGCGACAGACCGGCCGCGTCCGAGCCGGTGCCCGGCCCCACCCAATCGGCCCCCGTGCCGCCAAAGGTTGCGGCGGCAAGCGCGGCCGCAATGGTCGAATTGCCAATGCCCATTTCGCCCAGAACCAGGACCTGGGCGCGCGGGTTGACAGCCATGCCGCCCGCATGCATGGCCTGCATCACCTCATCTGCGCTCATGGCCAGATCGCGGGTAAAATCCTGCGTCGGACGATCCAGATCAAGCGGAATGACCGACAGTTCGGCCCCGGCGACGCGGCAGATCTGGTTGATGGCAGCGCCGCCATTGCGGAAATTCTCGACCATCTGGGCGGTGACTTCGACCGGAAAAGGGTTTACCCCGCGCGCACAGATACCGTGATTTCCAGCAAAAATAACGGCTTGCGCGACATCGACCCTTGGGTCCGGACGCTCTTGCCAGCCCGCCATGAACTCGGCCAGCGTTTCAAATCGACCCAGTGACCCCGGCGGCTTGGTCAGCTTTTGCTGATGGGCGCGTGCGGCAAGCGCGGCGGAGGTGTTAAACTGCGTCAAAATAAATGCTCCTGTGGTTTCAGCCTTAGCGGCAATCCGCTAACGGCCATCCAGACTTCGTCGGCAATTTCCGCGATGGTCTGATTCATCACGCCATGTTCGTCGCGAAATGCGCGGGCAAGGCGGTTCTCTGGCACAATGCCAAGGCCCAATTCATTGGTGACCAAAACGACCGGGCTGGTTTGTGCCAGCAGGCATCGCCCCAGTGCGGCGACATCCGCCTGCCCTTCAAGATTTGCCAGCCAAAGGGTCAGGCAATCAACCAGCCGCACGCCCTGACCGTCAGAGCGATCAAGCGCGCCAACCAGATCGCGCGGCTCTTCGATCGTGCGCCAGCCTGCTTCGCGGCGTTGGCGATGCTGCTCGATGCGCTGCCTCATTTCCCCATCAAAGGCTTCGGCAGTGGCGATATAAATGGCCGGGCCGCCCAAATGCTTAACCAGCCGTTCGGCAAGCACCGACTTCCCCGAACGCGCCCCGCCCGTGATCAAATAGATGCGACTTTTCTGTTCCATGGCTGCCATCTTTTTCACAACCGGCAAGCTATTGGAAGTGTTCAAGAGGCTTGCCTGAACCAAGCAATTAAGTCAATTCTTAGACAAAATGGGATATGCCATCCTCGAGCGTGGAGTAAACGTCATGCAGAAGCTTTTCCTCAGCACAGCACTCAGCCTTTCGATCGCCCTGCCCGCTGCTGCAGTGCAGTCAGCCGCCGGTGAAAAACTAGCAGCCGATCAAAGCTATACCTTTTGGCTGCTCGATGCGATCAAGACCACCGATCCGGGCAAGAACACCGATGTCGAGGGCTCGGATATTCTACGCCAATTGTTCGAGGGGCTGTTGCAAGACGATGCGAAAGGCGCGCCGGTTGCTGCGGTGGCAACCTCGTTCGATCAGTCTGAGGACAAGCTGACCTATACGTTCCATCTGCGCCCCGAAGCGAAATGGTCCAATGGCGACCCGGTGACCGCGCAGGATTTTGTCTATTCCTGGCGACGTCTGGCCGATCCGCAGACCGCCTCGGAATATGCATGGTATATGGAGCTGATGAATGTCGAAAACGCCTCGGCAGTCGTCAAAGGCGAGAAAAAGCCTGATGAGCTTGGCGTTAAGGCCGTCGATGATCACACATTCGAAGTCAAACTGACGACCCCAACCCCTTACTTTCCGAAAATGGTCACCCATTCCTCGACCTTCCCGCTGAACCAACAAGTGCTGGAGGCCGAGGGGGACAACTGGACCCAGCCCGGTAAATTGGTCGGCAACGGCGCCTATGTGCTGAAAAGCCATGACCTTGGCGTCCAAATCTCGATGGATAAGAACCCCAATTATTGGGATGCGGCGAATGTGGTGATGGAGCATCTCAAAGGCCTGACCGTCAATGACAACAATGTCGCGCTGACCCGCTATCTGGCGGGCGAGCTGGACCGTGTCCAAATCCCTGCCGGACAATATCCCCGCCTGCTAAAAGAGCATCCGGATCAGGCAACTTCTATCCCTTATTCATGCTCTTACGCCTATTTGTTCAACCTTTCTGACAAGGGACCAGAGGCGCTTAAAGATGTGCGGGTGCGCAAGGCGCTGTCCTATGCGATGCAACGCGACATCGTGGTCGATCAGATCCTGCAAGGTGGCCAAAAGCCCGCCTACAACTGGACCCATTGGGCAATCGAAGGCTTTAAAATGCCTCAGATCGACTATGCGTCCTGGAGCCAGGCCGAGCGGTTAGAAAAGGCCAAGGCGCTGCTTGCCGAGGCTGGTTATGGTCCCGACAAACCCCTGAAATTGTCGTTGCAATATAACACCGACGACAACCACAAGAAAATTGCCGTCGCTGCGCAGCAGTTCATGAAGCAGATCGGCGTGGATCTGCAGCTTAATAACGTCGAATGGAAGGTGCACACCGACCGCATGCAAGCGGGTGAATTCGAGCTTGCCCGTTATGCTTGGTGTGCCGATTACAACGAAGCCTCGACCTTCCTCGATTACTTCCGCTCGACCGGGATGAATTATGGAAAATTCAACAATCCCGATTATGACAAGCTGCTCGATCAGTCGAAAACAGCGGCGGATCCCAATGTTGAATACACCGCCGCCGAGCAGATCCTGTCGCAAGAGATGCCGCTGATCCCGATCTATCACTATGCGAAAGTCGATATGATCAGCCCCGTGATCAAAGGCTTGCCGACGGAAAACGTCATGAACAATTGGTACGCCAAGGACATTTACCGCATCGAAAAATGATCCTGCAAATCACCCTGTGGCCAGGAATGATCACTGGCCACGGGATAAAACGTCATGTTAGGTTTTTAATGTAAAGTATTGTTACAGAACGGAATCTGAATGATGCTGAATTACGTTATCAAGAGGATTGCTGTCGCCGTTCCGACGCTTTTGCTGCTGATCGTCATCTCGTTTTTGCTGATGCATGCAGCCCCCGGTGGCCCCTTTACGCAAGAGCGCGCCCTGCCGCCGCAGGTTTTGGCAAATCTCAATGCAAAATATGGCCTTGATGATCCGCTGTGGCGCCAGATTTTGACCTATGTTTGGGGCATCGTTGCCCATTTCGATTTTGGTCCAAGCTTTGTCTATCCGGATCGGTCGGTGAACCAGATCATCGCCTCGGGCTTTCCGGTCACCCTGACCTATGGTGCGATCGCCTTTGTCTTTTCTGTGGTGGTCGGCGTGGGACTGGGTGTTGCGGCGGCGATCCGCCAGAACAGCTGGCTTGACTATCTGGCCATCGGCATCTCGATCGGGGCGCAGGTTCTGCCGAACTTTGTCATGGCCCCGATCTTGGTGCTGATTTTCACATTATGGCTAGGGTGGTTGCCTGGTGGCGGCTGGGGCGGACCGATTTATTGGATCATGCCGGTGATTGCCATGTCGACCAGCTTCATGGCCTCGATTGCGCGGATCACGCGCTCCTCGATGCTCGAGGTGCTGAGTTCGAACCACATCCGCACAGCGCGCGCCAAGGGATTGCCGGAAACGCGGGTGATCTTGCGCCACGCCCTTAAGCCAGCGCTTTTGCCGGTGATCTCATATCTTGGTCCGGCCTTCGTCTCGATGATCACGGGTTCAGTGGTGATCGATATGTATTTCTCGACGGGCGGCATTGGTCGCAGCTTTGTGGACTCCGCATTAAATCGAGATTATGCGGTTATGATGGGGATCACGATCCTGGTAGGCGCGCTGACCATCTTGTTTTCCTTGATCGTCGACGTGCTTTACGCGTGGATCGATCCCAAGATCAGGTATTGATGCCATGACCATGATCGATCAGCAGAAAATGCAGGGCTTCGCCAACCGACTTGCCGCAGCCGAGGTCAAGGGCCGCAGCCCATGGGCCGATGCCCGCCGCAGGTTTCGTCGCAATAAGGCCGCGATGTTTGGGCTGGTCATCCTGATCCTTGTCGCGGCTTTTGCGCTATTGGGCAGTCATCTGGCTACTTGGTCGAATGAAGAGATGGACTTTTCCGTCATGGGTCAGGCCGCCCAGCTGGGTGCGCCAAACTGGGCCAATGGGCATTATTTCGGGACCGATGACTTGGGGCGCGACATCTTTTCGCGCACGGTTCAGGGCACTCAGGTCTCCCTGATGGTTGGTCTGATCGGCGCGGGCATTGCGGTGGTGGTTGGCACGCTTTATGGCGCGGTCGCGGGATATGCCGGGGGGCGTACCGATGCGATCATGATGCGTCTGGTCGATGTATTGCTGGCCATTCCCTATATGTTCGTCCTGACTTTGCTTTTGGTGATCTTTGGTCGCTCTATGTCGATGCTGTTTTTGGGCATCGGGCTGATCTCGTGGTTGGAAATGTCCAGAATCGTTCGTGGACAAACTCTTAGCCTAAAGAACCGAGAATTTATCGAGGCGGCACGCGCCACCGGCGTTCCCTCGTGGAAGATCATCTTGCGCCATATTGTGCCCAATCTTTTGGGCGTGGTCGCCGTCTATGCGACGCTGCTGGTTCCGCTGATGATCTTATCTGAAAGCTTCATCAGCTTTCTGGGTTTGGGCGTGCAAGAGCCGCTGACCTCGTGGGGGGCATTGATTTCCGAAGGTGCCGGAACGATGAATTATGGCACGATCTGGCAGCTGTTGTTCCCGCTCTTTTTCTTTTGCATCACGCTTTTCGCCTTTTTCTTCGTCGGCGACGGCCTGCGTGATGCACTGGACCCAAAGGATCGCTGAATGCTGCTAGAGGTCACAGATCTGAACATCCGATTTGCCACCACAGACGGCGAGGTGCGGGCCGTCAATGGCATCAATCTGTCGCTAGATCACGGCGAAACCCTTGGCATCGTTGGGGAAAGTGGGTCGGGCAAAAGCCAGTTGGCCTTTTCGATCATGGGGCTTTTGGCCAAAAACGGACGGGCAAGCGGCTCGGTCAAGTTCAATGGGTCCGAAATCCTGAATGCCCCGGCCAGGACGCTGAACAAGATCCGCGCCGAAAATATCGCGATGGTCTTTCAAGATCCCATGACCAGCCTCAATCCCTATATGCGCGTCTCGGATCAGATGGCCGAGGTGTTGATGCTGCACAAAGGCATGGGCAAGTCTCAGGCTGTGGCGGCATCGGTTCAGATGCTGGATGCCGTCAAAATCCCCGATGCAAAAGGTCGTATCCGTTTGTTTCCACATGAATTTTCAGGTGGGATGCGTCAACGCGTCATGATTGCCATGTCGCTGCTGTGCCACCCTGATCTTTTGATCGCGGATGAACCGACCACCGCTTTGGACGTCACGGTTCAGGCTCAGATCATGCAGCTCTTGGCTGAATTGCAGTCGGAATTCGGTATGGCAATGATTTTGATCACCCATGACCTGGGCGTCGTGGCAGGCTCTTGCGAGCGGGTGGTGGTGATGTACGGCGGGCGCATGATGGAAAAGGGCCCGACCGAGCCGATCTTCACCGCCCCTTCGCATCCCTATACGCAAGGATTGTTGGCGGCGATTCCGCGCGTGGATCACAAGGGCGATCAGCTTTCGGCCATTCCCGGCAGCCCGCCCAATATGACGTCCCCCCCACCGGGTTGCCCCTTCGCCCCACGTTGCGGCTTTGAAATGGCGATCTGCAGCCAGACCATGCCACCCTTGGTGCCCTTTGGCACGAACCGTGCCCGCGCCTGCCATTCGCCGATTGCCAATATCTGGGCAGGGCCGATCGTTCGCCCCGAGGCGGCGGCCCTTGCCGCAGCTGATACGCCCGATTTGACCCAGCCCCTGACCCCCGAGGGCCTTAACTACTCTGCCGTCGCTGGCACTGGCTTGGCCGAACTCACCGCGGAGGCAGATCATGACAAATAGCCCCCTTCTGTCGGTCCGCGATCTGCGCGTAACCTTTGATGTGCATCGCAACGGCGATCTGCCCTGGAGCCCTCCCCATCAGCTGCACGCCGTTGGCGGGGTCGATTTCGATCTGATGGCGGGCCAGACCTTGGGGATCGTCGGGGAAAGCGGCTCGGGCAAATCGACCCTGGCCCGTGCCCTGATCGGGCTAACACCTGCCACGGGCCAAGCGATCTGGGCGGATGGTGTCAATCTGATCGGACTGCCTGCGCGAAAAATGCTGTCTTATCGCGGTGATATCCAGATGATCTTTCAAGATCCTTTGGCCAGCCTTAACCCGCGTATGACGGTTGGACAGATCATCGCCGAGCCGCTGATCACCCATCACCGCGGCCTTTCGCGCGCCGAGGTCAAATCGCGCGTCAAAGATATGATGGACCGCGTCGGCCTGCTTCCCAATCAGATCAACCGCTATCCGCATGAGTTTTCCGGTGGGCAATGCCAGCGCATCGGCATTGCGCGTGCCTTGATCGTGCGCCCCAAGCTGATCATCTGCGATGAGCCGGTCTCGGCGCTGGATGTGTCCATTCAGGCGCAGGTGATTAACCTGTTGGCAGAGCTTCAACGCGATCTTGGCCTTGCGCTGATCTTTATCGCCCATGATCTGGCGGTCGTGCGCCATATCAGCCACCGCGTTCTGGTAATGTATCTGGGCCGGATCATGGAGCTGGCCGATGCCGAGGCGCTTTATGCCGCTCCCGACCACCCCTATACACAGGCGCTGCTGTCAGCCGTGCCCAGTCTGGATCCGTCGCGCGCGCGTCACAAGGTGATCGTGCCTTTGCAGGGCGAGCTGCCCTCGCCCATGAACCCGCCATCGGGCTGCGTCTTCCGTACGCGCTGTCCACGCGCGGCCGACCTGTGCCGTGAAGAACGCCCCCTCCTGTCGGGGCCTGCCTTCCATCAGGTCGCCTGCCACTTTCCCGGCCCTTTGTCACCCGCCGAACTTGGCCTTGAGGCCACCGATATTGCGTTAGCGCGACCATAGGTCGCTGCTTGCGGTCAGTTGACTGTAAACTCACCGATATTTCTGGAATTTTACGACATTTAAGCGCGCGAGTGCGGTTGTTCCTTCCGGGCCCATGCGTTTATGATCGCCGTTAAGCAATACAACAGGGAAGAAGGAAGCGGATGGTCGGGCAGAATCTCTTGATCATGCTGGTGCTTTTGCCCTTTCTGGCGGCAGGCGCGGCAGCCACCCTTCCCAACAATGCACGTAATGCCGAGGCCTGGATCTCGGGCCTGACAATGGCGGCAATGTTGGGCATTTTAATGGTCCTGCGTCCAGAAATGGCAGGTGGCGGCAAGATTTTTCACACGGTCACATGGGTTGAATCCCTGGGGCTGAACCTGCGTTTTCGCATCGATGCTTTTTCCTGGATCTTCATGGTTCTGGTCTCGGGGATCGGCCTGCTGGTCGTGCTGTATGCCCGCTATTACATGAGCCCGGATGATCCGATTTCGCGCTTCTACTCTAGCTTGATGGCCTTTGCGGGCGCGATGAGCGGGGTCATTTTATCCGGTAATATCATCATGATGGTGGTATTTTGGGAGTTGACCAGTCTGACCTCTTTCCTGCTGATTGGCTATTGGAACCATCGTCAAGATGCCCGCGACGGCGCCCGGATGGCATTGATCGTGACCGGTGCGGGCGGTCTTTGCCTGCTTTTGTCGATGATCCTTTTGGGGCAAATTGTCGGGAGCTATGATCTGGACGTGGTGCTTGCCTCTGGTGCGATCATCCGCAATCACGCGCTTTACCTGCCGGTGCTTGGTCTGTTCCTGCTGGGTGCTTTCACCAAATCGGCGCAGTTCCCCTTTCAGTTCTGGCTACCCAATGCCATGGCCGCGCCGACACCGGTATCGGCCTATCTTCACTCGGCCACGATGGTCAAAGCGGGTGTCTTTATCCTGATCCGTTTTTCGCCCGCACTGGGCGGGACCGAGGCCTGGTTTCAAATCGTCACCGGCGTGGGCATCCTGACGCTGCTGATCGGTGCAATTGCGGCCCTGTTTCAGCATGATCTCAAGGGGCTTTTGGCCTATTCGACCATCAGCCATCTTGGCCTGATCACCGCGCTTGCCGGGATTGGTAGCCCGCTGGCGATCGTGGCCGCGATTTTCCACATCATGAACCATGCGGTATTCAAGGCCTCGCTGTTCATGACCGCCGGCATCATCGATCACGAGACCGGCACACGCGATATGCGCAAGCTCTCGGGGATTTTTCGCTATATGCCCATCACGGGGACTTTGGCGATCATTGCTTCGGCCGCGATGGCAGGTGTGCCGCTTTTGAACGGATTTCTGTCCAAAGAGATGTTCTTTGAGGCGGCGGCGGTCTGGAATAATGGCAGCCCCTTGGACAATGCCCTGCCCTATCTTGCCACTTTGGCAGGGGCTTTTAGCGTCGCCTATTCCTTACGTTTCATTCTTTCGGTGTTTTTCGGGCCCACGACCAAGGCGCTGCCGAAGATGCCGCATGAGCCGCCCGTGCTGATGCGCTGGCCCGTGGCCATCCTCGTCGTCATCTGTCTGGCGGTTGGCATTGTGCCTGCGCTGATGCTGGGTGCGCCGCTGGCGGCGGCGGCCCAGGCCATCCTTGGACCGGATCTGCCCCATTACAGCCTGAAAATGTGGCACGGCGTCAATACACCGCTGATCATGAGCCTGATTGCCATGTTGCTGGGCGTTTTGATCTGCCTGCTGGGTTGGTCGCGCATCGAGCATGGGCCGGAAGGTCCACCGCTGATGCGCAAATTACGCGGGGCAAAAATCTATGAGATCGTATTGACCGCACTGACGCTAAATGGCCCCAAGCGCTTGCTGCGTGGGCTTTCGGCATCGGGATTGCAGGCCCAACTGCGCATTCTGGTCCTGTTGACGCTATTGACGGGCTGGCTTGCCCTGATGCGCCTTGAATGGAATATCACCCTGCCGGAAATGGGTCTGCGCGAAGGCATCTTTTTGCTGCTGTGGATCGTGGGGGCGATTTGCGCATTGGGCGCGGCATGGCAGGCCAATTACTATCGCTTCGCTGCGCTGGTGCTGATGAGCGGGGCCGGGCTTGTGACCTGCGCCACCTTCGTCTGGCTATCTGCCCCCGATCTGGCCGTGACCCAATTGCTGGTCGAGATCGTGACGACGGTGCTGTTGCTGCTTGGGCTGCGCTGGCTGCCCAAACGCGATCCCAGCATTCCGCGTGACCAAAGCCTGCGGGCCCGCATCCGCCGCCGCTCGGACTTTTTCATTGCTCTGGCCTGTGGTGGCGCGGCGACCCTGATCTCGTTGGCGGTCTTGCTGACGACACCGCGCGGTTCGATCGGTGACTGGTTCTTGCGCCATTCCTATTCCGAAGGCGGTGGCACCAATGTCGTCAACGTCATTTTGGTGGATTTCCGCGCCTTTGACACCTTTGGCGAGATCACGGTTCTGGCCGCTGTGGCGCTGACCTGTTTTGCCCTTCTGCGCCGCTTCCGTCCGTCGCCTGAAAGCGTCGAAACACCCTCGCCCCAGCGCGAGGCGACGGAATCGACGCTTTATAACTATCTCTATGTGCCGCAGATCCTGATGCAGTGGCTGTTTGCCCCGATCATTCTGCTGTCGGCCTATCTGTTCTTTCGTGGGCACGATCTGCCGGGCGGTGGCTTTGCCGCGGGTGTGACCCTGGCGATCGGGCTATTGCTGCAATATCTGGCCGCAGATGTGCGCTGGATCGAGGCAAGGCTGATCGTGCTGCCCGTCCGCTGGATGGCGGTCGGATTGGCTGCGGCCAGCGCAACCGGCGCTGGCGCCTGGATTGTCGGCTATCCGTTCTTGTCGGCCCATGCCCAATACATCGACGTACCCTTGATCGGGAAAGTGCCATTTTCCACGGCGATGCTCTTTGACTTTGGGGTGTTCTCACTGGTCGTCGGGGCCATCGTGCTGATGTTGATTGCAATCGCGCACCAGTCGATGCGGATCGGGCCAAGAAAACGTGAATCCGCCGAGACCGAGGAACTGGACAAGCTGGAAAAGGAAACCGCCTGATGGAATTGATCCTTGCCATCGCCATCGGCATTTTGGTGGGCTCGGGCGTGTGGTTGATCCTGCGCCCACGCACCTTCCAGCTGATTATCGGGCTGTGCTTGCTGGCCTATGGCGTCAACCTATTCATCTTTGCCATGGGCCGGCTTTATGTGGGCGCGGCCCCGATCATGCCAAAAGGCGGCTTTGTTGACCCGACCACTTATGCAGATCCGCTGCCGCAAGCGCTGGTTTTGACCGCGATTGTGATCAGCTTTGCCACGACGGCACTGTTTCTGGTGGTGATGATCGCCGCGCGCGGCGCCACGGGTACCGACCATGTCGACGGAAAAGAGCGCGACCAATGAACCAAGACCTCGCCTATCTTCCGCCACATCTGCTGATCGCGCCCATCCTGATCCCGCTGGTCGCGGGGGCCTTGATGCTGTTTTACGACGACCGCCGCCGCAAGACGAAACTGGGCATCGGCCTGGCCGCGATTGGCGCGCTGTTTCTGGTCTCGATCGAGCTGATCACCCGCGTCAAAGGTGCCCCCGGCGACGGCGAGACCATCGTCGCCACCTATCTGCTGGGTGATTGGCCCGTTCCGATCGGCATTGTTCTGGTCGTCGACCGTCTGTCGGCGATGATGGTGATGCTGACGACATTGCTGGCCCTGCCCGCACTTATTCACGCAGCCGCAGGTTGGCACGGAAAAGGCCAGCACTTTCACACCATGTTCCAGCTTTTGCTTGCTGGTGTGAACGGGGCCTTTCTAACCGGCGACCTGTTCAACCTTTTCGTCTTTTTCGAGGTCATGCTTGCGGCCTCCTATGGTCTGATGCTGCATGGCTCGGGCGCCGAGCGTATCAAGCAGGGCCTGCATTACATCGCCATCAACCTTGCAGCATCCTTGCTGTTCTTGCTGGGCGCCGCGTTGGTTTATGGCACGACGGGCACGCTGAATATGGCCGATATCGCGCGTGTCGTACCGCTGCTGGACGAGCCGCAACGCCTGCTTTTCCATGCGGCTGCCGCGCTTTTGGGCATGGCCTTCCTGACCAAGGCCGCAATCTGGCCCCTTTGCTTTTGGCTGCCTCCGACCTATGCGGTGGCCTCGCCTCCGGCCTCGGCCAGCTTTGCCATCATGACCAAGGTTGGGCTTTACGTGATCTTGCGGCTGGTCATGCTGACCTTTGGCAAGGATGCGGGCAGTTCGGCAGGCTTTGGCGGCACGGTTCTGATCATGGGCGGAATGGCCACCATGGCCTATGGCATGATCGGTGTTCTGGGCGCGCAAGGCGTGGCGATCAAGGGCGGCTATATCGCGTTGATCTCGTCGGGAACCGTGCTCAGCGCGGTGGGTATTTCGCTGATTGGCGGTGGCGCTCAGATCCTGTCGGGCGCGCTTTATTACATGATCGGCTCGACCATTGCGATTGGCGCCTTCTTCCTGCTTGCCGAGCCTTTGGCGCGCGGAAGTGAGGGCAAGGCCGAAGAGGACGACACGCAGGTCCCCGATCCGGTCTATGAGCGTTGGGCGCCGATGATGGGCACGGTCGAAGATGAGGTAACGCCCGCCCTGACCCGCACCGCACCTTGGTCCGCGCTTGGCGTCTCATTCACGCTGATCGCCGCGATGCTGGCCGGGCTGCCACCCTTTCCCGGCTTTATCGGCAAGGTCGCCATGCTAAGCGGGGCGTTTCGCGACAATGCCAGCGCCAGCGGCATGGTTCCCACCATCTTGTGGATCTATGGCGGCCTTCTGATCGTATCGGGCTTTGCGGTGATGATCGCGCTGGTCCGTCTGGGGATCCGCCGCTTTTGGGTGTCGGAAAATCCGCCCGCAAGGATGCTGGCGCTTGAAATTGCACCGGTCTTGCTGATCTTGGCGATGATCGGCTTTCAAACCGTGAAATCGGGGCCGTTGCTGCACTATACAGATGCCACGGCGCGGGATTTGCAGCACCCGTCGATCTATCGCAATGCGGTGCTTTCGGCTCCGGTGGTTGCACAGGATGGGGGTAAGTGATGGCACGCTATTTCCCCCATCCCGTCCTGTTTGTCGCACTGGTTCTGATGTGGATGATCCTGACCAGCTTTTCGCTGGGGCATATGTTGCTTGGCTCGGCCATTTCCATGGCGTCCGGGCTGGTGGTCAGTCGCCTGCGTCCCAAGCGGGTCCAGATCAAAAGCTGGCAAGCCGTCGTGAAACTGGGCGTCATCGTGGGTGTGGACATCCTTAAATCCAACATCGCGGTGGCCCGCATCATCTTGCGCGGCCCTGATGATCCCGATCGCCACCCCGGCTTTATCGAGGTGAAGCTACGCCTGCGCGATCGGAACGCCTTGGCGCTTTTGTCGGTCATCGTCACCTCGACACCGGGCACCGCCTGGATCGAGCACAACCCCGAGGACGGGATGTTGCTGATGCATATTCTTGACCTTCGCGAAGGCGAGGATTGGCAGAAAATCATCAGTGAGCGCTACGAGGGCCTGCTGTTGGAGATTTTTGAATGAGCGCCGCAAGCTTTCTGCAATTCGCCCTGACCTATGCCCAGATCTGCCTGATCGTGGCTTTTGCGCTGGCCAGTTGGCGCATGCTCAAGGGGCCGCGCGCACAAGACCGCGTGCTGGCGCTGGATGCGCTTTATGTCGATGCGATGTTGCTGTTTCTGGTGATCGGCATGGGCAATGGCAATGTGTTCTTCTTCGAGGCCGCCGCCGTCATCGCCATCCTTGGCTTTGTCGCGACGGTGACGCTGGCCAAATTCCTGATGCGCGGCGAGGTGATCGAATGAAACATCTGGACAGCATTCCCCCTTGGGCCGCGATCCTGATCGCGATTTTGCTGATCATTGGCGCCAGCCTGACGCTGTTGGGCAATATTGGCCTGATTCGGCTGCGCAGCTTTTACGAAAGATTGCACGCGCCCACCTTGGGCACCAGCTGGGGAACCGGGGCGATCATCATCGGCTCGATGGTGATGTTTTCGCTGCTGACGGGGCGCCTGATCTTGCATGAAATCATCATCGGGGTGTTTTTGTTGATCACCACGCCGGTAACGATGATGCTTTTGGGCCGGGCCGCCTTGCGGCGCGACCGCAGCCGTGGGCTGATCATCAACCACTCGGCGCGCGATCCCTCGCCAGAAGAGCAGGCCAAACAATAATGCGGGCCAAAGCCCGCTTTATTGTTACCAAATGATCGGGCCAAATGATCAGGCCATGTGATCAGGCCATATGAGCAGGTGCCGGGATCAGGCCCGCGACGCGCGCAAGACCTCGCGCAAAAGCACCGGATCGACCTGATCAGTGACAAAAGCCTGACCAATGCCACGCGCAAGGATAAAGCGCAGCTTGCCGTCCTGAACCTTTTTATCCTGCCCCATCAGGGCAATCAGCGCCTCATCATCGGCAATATCACCGGCAATATCGGCAATTCGGGTCGGCAGTCCCATTTTGGCAAAATGAGCCGCGACCCGCGAGGGGGCCTCTTGCGCGCAAAGGCCCATGCGTGCCGACAAATCAAAGGCCAAGGTGCAGCCAATCGCGACCCCTTCGCCATGCAAAAGGCGATCTGAATAGCCGGTGGTTTGCTCAAGCGCATGGCCGAATGTATGGCCAAGGTTCAGCAAGGCGCGCTCGCCCTGCTCGGTTTCATCGCGCTGCACGATACCCGCCTTCATGGCGACGGCATGCTGAACCGCCTTGGCGCGCAAATCCGCATCCGAGCTCAGCAAAGGCCCGTTTGTCTCAAGCCATTCGAAATAGTTCTCGTCCCCCAAAAGCCCGTATTTGGCGACCTCGCCATAGCCCGCGCGGAAATCGCGCTTGGATAGCGTGTCCAGTACATCGATATCCGCCAAGACCAATGAGGGCTGATGGAAGGCGCCGATCAGGTTCTTGCCATGAGGGCTGTTGATGCCGGTCTTGCCCCCGACCGAGCTGTCGACCTGCGCCAGCAAGGTGGTGGGGATCTGCACAAACCGCACGCCGCGCCGCAAGATGGCGGCCGCAAAACCCGCCAGATCGCCAATGACCCCGCCGCCAAGCGCGATCACCAGATCCTTGCGCTCGACCTTTTGCGACAAGAGCCATTCCACCGCGCGCCCCAGCTCTGCCCAGGATTTGGTGCCCTCGCCCGCAGGCAATGCCAAAGCCTCGGCCTTGATCCCGGCCTGTGCCAAAGAGGCCTGCAGACTTGCCAGATGCAGTCCCGCGACGGTTTCGTCGGTGATGATCGCCGCACGTCTTTGGCCAAACAGTGCGGAAATACGCGCCCCGGCCTGATGGATCAGGCCCTGACCGATTTCGACATCATAGGCGCGTTCGCCCAGATCGACGTGAACCTTTTGAACGCTCATTTCTTCTCCAGCACTTCGGGATAGGCCGCGCGGATTGCCTCGATCACGCGGTTAGATGTGTCATCGACCGTGTCATGGCGCTGCGCCACCACCTTGATATCGGCCTGGGCATAGATCGGCTCGCGTTCGGCGATCAGCCGCGCCAGCGTGCCCTTGGGATCGGCCGTTTGCAGCAAGGGGCGGGTTGGGCGCAATTTGACGCGGTGCCATAATGTCTCAAGATCGCAATGCAGCCAGACGGCTATTCCGTTTTTGGCAATGACCTCGCGATTATGCGGCTGGATCCACGCCCCCCCTCCGGTCGACACGATACAGCCCCGCCCAGAAAGAACGCGCGACAGGACCTCTGATTCGCGTGCGCGGAAGAAAGCCTCGCCGTCGCGCGCAAAGATTTCCGAAATTGTCATGGTGGCCGCGCGCTCGATTTCGGCATCCGTATCGACGAAGGGCAAGTGGAGCTTACGGGACAGATCGGTGCCGATCACAGTCTTTCCGGCCCCCATCATTCCGATCAGCACAATATTGCGGCGCATTTCCGGTCCTTTGGGTTTTTAGCAAGTTTCCAGCGACTGAATGGCGTGATCTTTATCGGAATGCCATATATATTCCAGAGCGACCGGCGTAGAACCGGCTGTGAAAAGACGATCTTGAGGCAAAAGGACCTGATATGCGGCTTCTGGGACTGATCATTGTACTGCTGATTCTCGCGATTGGCGGGCTGACAGGCTATGCTTATCTGGGCGACATGAATGCCGCGCCCAAGGAAATGCGCGTTCCGGTTCAATTGGATCTGGGTGCGGCCACACCAACCGAGGGGACGACCACGCAAACCTCGCCTGCTGCTGAAGCCACGACGGGCACCGATGCCGCAGCTGAAGGCACCGACCAGCCCCCCGCCGAGAGCGAGGCGCCAGCCGCCGCGCCTGAACAAACTAATGACCTGGACTGATCCGAAAATCTTGGTGATTGCCGCGATTTGCGCGGCACAACCGACCTCAGGGGCGGCGCGCCCGCCCCTGTCGGCAAGTGATTGGCTTTCCGGCACGGTGCAAGAGGCGCCCAATCAATCCAGCTGGCGCCCCGGCGACCCCCGCCCCAAAGACAGCGTGAAGGCCCAGAAAAAGGATCTTGCCCGTACCGGCTCGGTCGAGCCTGTGGGCGTGACCCGGCTTGGATCGAACAATCCCGATAGTCTGGGAACGGTATCAGCGCGCACCGCGGGACTGCCTGCGGATCTGTGGGGCTCAAGCGATGGGGCGCTTCTGGCGCGCCAAGTGCTTGCCCAAGACCCCCAGCTGCCAGCTTTGCGCCGTCTGTTGCGCCGCGTACTGGCCGCTCGGCTGGACCCGCCTTCCGTCATCAACAAAGAGGACGAGGGCGTGCTGTTTTTGGCGCGCGTGGACAAGCTGCTGGATATGGGCGCCACCGGTGCGGCCCAAGAGCTGCTGCAAACCGCAGGCCCCAGCGATCCCGATCGGTTTCGCCGCCTCTTTGACATTGCTTTGCTGTCGGCCAATGAGGCCCAGGCCTGCGAGATCATGGACCTGACCCCCGGCATTGCCCCCAGCTTTTCGGCGCGCATTTTCTGCCTCGCTCTCAGAGGGGATTGGGCTGCGGCCTCTTTGGTGCAATATGGCGCCGAGACGCTTGGCCAGATCGACAGCGATACCGCGCGGCTCTTGTCGCATTTCCTGGACGATGGCTATGCCGACAGCGACGAGATCTTGCCGCCACCGGCCACGGTCACGCCGCTGCTTTATCGCCTGCATGAGGCGGTGGGCCAGCCCCTGCCCCCATCCAATCTGCCACTGGCTTTCTCGCTTTTCGATCTAGACGACAATGGCGGCTGGAAGGCCCAGCTTGAGGCCGCCGAGAGATTGGCCCGTGCGGGCGCCGTCCCGGCCTCTCAACTGCGCGACATTTATCTTTTGCAAGGACCGGCGGCCTCGGGCGGTGTCTGGGACCGGGTTGCGGCTGTTCAGGCGCTGGAAGACGCGCTGGCAAATCGCGACAAGGACGCGCTTGAAGCCAGTCTGCCCGCTGCCTTTGATGCAATGCATCAGGCAGGGCTGATCTATGCTTTGGCAGATATGGTCGGGGCGCAATCGGCGGCTTTGGCCCCGGCGGGCCGGGCGGGCAGCCTTGCGATGTGGTTGGCTTTGGCGGCCAATCAGCCCCAAACCATCGAGCAGCTTCCGACCCAGGCCACCGCATTTGATCGCTGGCTGGTTGCATTTGCCAGCGGCGAGGCGGTCAGCCTGACGCCACCTGCGGGTGGGGATGAGGCCTTGGCCACAACCATCGCTTCGGCATTTTCTTCCCAAGCCCCGCTGTCGGATGCGGCCTCGGGCTTGATTGCCGAAAACCGGCGCGGTGAAGCGCTTTTTGCGGCGCTGGATGCGGTCAATGCCGGGGTGAATGGCGACAGCAATCGCGCGGCACAGGGTCTGCGCACGCTCATCGCGCTTGATCAGACCGAGATCGCGCGGCAAGCGGCAGTCGAGTTGATGCTGAACTCGCTTCTGACCGAGCCCGCAAGGTGAGCGCACCTGAGATGCCAACAGATCCCATTGCTCCGGCCAAGGCTGGCGGTACGTTGACACAGGATTTGCGCCGGATCTCGGCGTTCCTGGATGCGCAGGCCGCCGAAGCGGGCGCGGCGCGCAATACACTTTTGGCCTATGGCCGCGATCTGCGCGATTTTGTCGAATGGCTGTCGCGGCATGACGCCTGCCTGATGCGTGTCTCGCGCGACGGGATCGAGGATTACCTTGGCTTTTGCGATGCTCAGGGCCTGTCGCGGGCGACGCGGGCGCGCCGGTTGTCGGCCATCCGCCAGATCACGCGCTTTGCCCAATCCGAGGGCTGGCGCGAAGATGACCCGGCGGTGCGCATCAGCGGTCCCGGCCGCGCGGCACGCCTGCCCCGCACCCTAAGCCGCGATGAGATCTCGGCCATGTTCGATGCGATCTCAAATGTCGGGCGTAACCCGGTCGAACGCACGCGTAATCTGGCCTTGTTCGAGATGCTTTATGCCACGGGCATGCGCGTCAGCGAATTGGTCGAGCTGCCCGTCAGCAATTGCCGCGGCAATCCGGAATTGTTGTTGATCCGCGGCAAGGGCGGCAAAGAGCGGATGGTTCCCCTAAGCCCCCCGGCCCGTGTTGCTTTGGCCGCCTGGCTGGCGATGCGTGACAATAGCCCCGCCGACAGTGCCTTGGGGAAATTGGTCAATGGCCGTGGTGCCCGCTGGCTGTTCCCGGCCGCCAGCGCCGAAGGTCATATGACCCGACAGGCTTTTCACGGCTTGATCGGCCAGATTGCGGCAGCCGCGGGCATCGATCCAACGCGCGTTTCGCCCCACGTCATTCGCCATGCCTTTGCCACGCATCTGCTGGAAGGCGGCGCAGATCTAAGGGCCATCCAGACGCTTTTGGGCCATGCCGATCTGGGCACGACCGAAATCTATACCCATGTGCTGGATACAAGGATGCGCGAATTGGTGTTGAACCACCATCCTTTGGCAAAGGGCAATCGCCAAAACTCAACTGATTGAGGTGGCCGTTGTCGTCGCAGTTGGGTGTGCCGCCTGATTGCGCACGCGCTTTTGATGACGTCATGACATGGCCATGCCCGCACGGATCGCCGTCAGATCCAGCGCGGCTTTTGCCGTTTTGGCGAAACTCTCATGTCCTTTTGCCAAAAGAGGCGGGATTTTATTCCTCAATCGCCCCGCAAACGGAACATCTCGCGTCACCTTCTGTCATCTGGGCGGCTTTTGGTTGCAACCGGACGCTGCCCCGCCTATCAGAAGGCGCCGCCACAACTTTCATGGAAAACCGTCATGAACATCGCCGAACGCCGTCAGGCCGATCCTCAGCATTGGCGTCTCGCCACCGCCATCCGGGTTCTTGCCATGGATGCCGTAGAAGCCGCAAACTCTGGTCACCCGGGCATGCCGATGGGCATGGCGGATGTCGCGACGGTGCTATTTCGCAACCATCTCAAATTCGACGCCTCGGCGCCGAACTGGTTCGACCGTGACCGCTTCGTCCTTTCGGCTGGTCATGGCTCGATGCTGATCTATGCCCTGCTTCATCTGACCGGCTACGAGCAGATGAGCCTTGAGCAGATCAAGAACTTCCGCCAATGGGGCGCGATCACCGCAGGCCATCCTGAATACGGCCATGCCGAAGGTGTTGAAACCACCACCGGCCCGCTTGGCCAAGGCATTGCGACCGCCGTTGGTATGGCCATCGCCGAAGAAGCCATGCGCGCACAATTCGGCCAAGAGCTGTGCCACCACAAAACCTGGGTCATTGCCGGCGACGGCTGCCTGATGGAGGGGATCAGCCAAGAGGCCATTGCCCTGGCTGGCAATCTTCAGCTTAAAAACCTGATCGTTTTGTGGGACAACAACGACATCACCATCGATGGCCGCGTCTCGCTTTCGGATAAAACCGATCAGCACAAGCGCTTTGAAGCCTCGGGTTGGCGCGTGCTGTCATGTGACGGCCATGATGCCGCCGATATCGAGCGCGCCTTGGCAGATGCCGCCTCGGGCAAAGATGAGCGTCCGGTTCTGGTCGATTGCAAAACCCTGATCGGTTTCGGCGCGCCCAAGAAACAAGACACATCGGGTGCGCATGGTGCGCCGCTGGGTGCCGAAGAAATCGCCGCCGCCCGCGCAGCCTATGGCTGGGAGCACGGCCCGTTTGAAATCCCTGCGGATATTTTGAACGAATGGCGTGCGATTGGCGCTCAGGGTGCCGAAGCGCGTGCAGCCTGGAACGCGCGCGTTGATGCGATGAACGGTCCGGCCCGCGAAGAATTCGCCCGCCGCATCTCGGGCGAGATCAGCGAGAAACTGAGCCCCGCCCTGACCGCGCTAAAAGCACAGGCCAGCGAAACCAAGCCGAAAGTCGCGACCCGCAAAGCCAGTGAAATGGTGTTGGAAATCATCAACACCGAATTGCCGGAAACCATGGGCGGATCGGCCGACCTGACCGGGTCGAACAACACCAAAACCAAGGTCATGAGCAACTTCTCGGCCACCGATCGCAAGGGTCGCTATGTCAATTACGGCATTCGCGAACATGCTATGGCTGCGGCGATGAACGGGATCTGGCTGCACGGCGGTTTGCGCCCTTACGGCGGAACCTTCATGACCTTTACAGATTACGCCCGTGGCGCCATGCGTCTGTCGGCGCTGATGGGCCTGCCGGTCGTCTATGTCATGACCCATGACAGCATCGGTCTGGGCGAGGATGGTCCGACCCACCAGCCGGTCGAGCATCTTGCCATGCTGCGCGCGACCCCTAACACTTGGGTATTCCGCCCCTGTGACGTGATCGAGACCGCAGAAGCCTGGGAATTGGCACTGAACACGGAATCGACCCCCTCGGTTCTGGCATTGTCGCGCCAAAACCTGCCGACGCTGCGCGTCGAGCATCGCGAGGAAAACCTGACCGCTCGCGGCGCCTATGTGCTGCGCGAGGCCAGCGCCGCGCCCAAAGCCATTCTGATGGCGACCGGCTCGGAGGTCGAGATCGCAGTCGCCGCGCGCGAGACGCTCGAGGCTCAGGGCATCCCGACCCGCGTGGTCTCGGTCCCGTCGATGGAGCTGTTCCGCGATCAGCCTGCTGATTACCGTGCCGAGGTTCTGCCGGGTGATACCGTGCGTGTCGCGATCGAGGCTGCCATCGGTATGCCATGGGATTGGCTGTTGCTGGGCGAGCGTGGCAATGCAGATAAGTCGGCCTTTGTCGGCATGACGGGCTTTGGCGCATCTGCCCCGGCCCCGACGCTGTACAAAGAGTTCGGCATCACCGCGGAAAACGTGGTGGCCAAAGTCACCGCCCTGCTGGGTTGATCAGAGATTGCCCGAGATAGATTGGGCAATCCATTGATCTAGAAATATAAATACGCCGGGCTCTATAACAGGGCCCGGCGTATTCAGTGACGGGACACGAAAAAGAAAGACGCAGATGTCGGCGCTGGGACGGTTCAAATCGCTGGTGGGCCTCGCGGCGCCAGATCACGGCAACGGCCGCCATTCTGCGCAAACGCAGGGGATCATCCTGCTGCTTTTGGCGATTTTCAGCTTCACCTTGATGGATGCGACGGCGAAATATCTGGCCGGGCGCTATCACCCCGTGCAAATCGTCTGGTCGCGCTTTTTCATTAATTTCGCGGTTGTTCTGATCTTTGTCGGGCCGCGACTGCGCAGCACCATCCGTTCGGCCTGCCCCCAGATCCAGCTTTTGCGCGGCCTTGCCCAGTTGGGTTCGGTCGGGCTGTTCTTTACCTCACTGGCCTATATCGGACTGGCCGAAGCCACAGCGATCATGGACTGCAACCCGGTCCTGATCACGCTTGGTGCGGCACTGTTTTTAGGCGAATCCATCGGGCCGCGACGCCTTGTTGGCATTATCGTCGCCCTAATCGGGGCATTGATCATCATCCGCCCCGGAGCGGGTGTCTTTCAACCTGCCGCGATTTTGCCCCTTTTGGGCGCTTTCACCTATGCGGGCGGCGCAATTTTGACGCGGTTGGCACGCGCCGATTCCACCGCGACCTCTGTGCTTTGGACAGCCACCATCGGCACCATCGCCACGTCCCTTTTCGTGCCCTTCTTTTGGCAGCCCATCGCGGCCAATGATATCTGGGCCTTTGTCGCCGTGGGTCTGTTCGGCACCATCGCGCAAGCCTTGCTGATTCGCGCCTTTACCCTGGCCGAGGCTTCAGCCGTGGCGCCCTTTGGCTATACGGGTCTGGTCTGGGCAGGCTTTTGGGGCTGGTTATTTTGGGGAAGCATCCCCGATTTCTGGACCCTTTTCGGTGCGGTTGTTGTTGTCTCAGCGGGGCTTTATGTTTGGGCACGCGAGGCACAAGCCATGAAAAAGGCGCAATGACACAAGACAGCGACGAGATCGACGACAAGCCGCCAATCGGCGACAGGATCGGCAATGCCGCCTTTCTGACGCTGATGGCATTGGCCAAAGCCCTGCCCTATGAACGTCGCATCCCGGCGGTGGGCTGGTTTTTCGCGCATATCCTTGGCCCGGTGGCAGGCTGGCGTAAACGCATTCGTGCAAATCTGGCCCTGGCACGCCCGGATCTGGATGCCGCCGAAGTTCGCCGCCTGACGCGCGCTGTGCCCAATAATGCCGGACGCTCAATCGCCGAGATCTACTCGGGCCGCGAGTTTACCGCGCGCATTCAGGCCAGCAATCCGCTGTATGGGCCGGGCCTTCCCGCGCTGGAAGAGGCTGCGGCAACTGGCCGGCCGGTGATTATCGCCTGCGCGCATTTTGGCAATTACGATGCCTTTCGCGCGGCGCTTCACGCCAAGGGCTGGCCGATTGGCGCGCTCTATCGCCCCATGAATAACGAGGCGTTCAACGAGCATTACATCCCCGCCATGAAATCCATCGCCGAGCCGCTCTTCCCACGCGGACGCTCGGGCTTGGCGGCGATGTTGCGTTTTCTCAAGGGCGGCGGCTGGCTTGCGCTTGGGTTTGATCAGTTCGATGGTCGCGGTGCCGAATTGCAATTTTTTGGCCTGCCGACGAAAACCGTACTGACACCGGCCGAACTGGCCATTCGCTATGACGCGCTTGTGGTGCCGGTTGCAGGTATTCGCCAAGAGGATGGGCTAAGCTTTCGCGTTCAAGTCGGTGAGCCGGTCCCCTTGGGAGATCCTGCACAGATGATGCAGCACCTTAACGACGACCTTGAGGCGCTGATCCGGCTGCATATGGAGCAGTGGTTGTGGATTCACCGGCGCTGGAAACGCAGGAATTGAGGTAAATCTCTTTTCCTTAGAGGCACGGACAGTCTATAAGGCTGCAAACGCCGCGCCAAATGCACGCGGCATAATTGAATGGGCAGAGGACCGCATGAGCAAAGATCACGAACAGAATGAATCGCAGGCACGCGCGCATGAGGGCGACGTTGCGTTCATCCAGTCGCTGGCAGAGCTTCTCAACCGCAGTGAATTGAGCGAACTTTCGGTCAAGCGCGAATATGGCGAAAACGACCGCCTGACGGTCAGCCTTTCCAAACATGCCAAGCAGGTTGTGGTGCAAGGTGCGGCTCCGGCTGCTGCCGCGGTTGCGGCCCCGGCCCCTACTGCCGCACCGGCCGCCGCAGCTGCGAGCGCCCCTGCTGCAAGCGCCGATCCGGCAAGCCTGCCGGGTGCGGTTACGTCGCCCATGGTCGGCACCATCTATCTTGCGCCCGAACCCGGCGCGCCGGCCTTTGCAGCAATCGGCCAACAGGTCAAAGAGGGTGATACGCTGCTGATCATCGAAGCCATGAAAACGATGAACCACATCCCCGCGCCCCGCGCAGGTACCGTGCGTCGTATTCTTGTCGAGGATGGCACCCCCGTCGAATTTGGAACCCCCCTTATGGTGGTCGAGTGAGGCCAGCCAGCATGTTCGACAAAATCCTGATAGCGAACCGCGGCGAGATTGCGCTGCGTGTTATCCGCGCTTGTCGCGAAATGGGCATTGCCTCGGTTGCGGTTCATTCAACTGCTGATGCCGATGCAATGCATGTACGCATGGCAGATGAATCGATCTGCATCGGCCCGCCGCCTTCGGCGGACAGCTATCTGTCGATGCCCGCGATCATCTCGGCCTGCGAAATCACCGGTGCGCAGGCTGTGCACCCGGGCTATGGCTTCCTGTCGGAAAACGCCCATTTCGCCCAGATGCTGGAAGATCACGGCATCACCTTTATCGGCCCGCGCGCGGAACATATCCGTATCATGGGCGATAAAATCACCGCCAAAGAGACCATGCGCGATCTGGGCGTTCCCTGCGTGCCGGGTTCGGCTGGTGGCGTCGATACCGTCGATGATGCATTGCAGGTCGCCCAAGAGATTGGCTATCCGGTAATCATCAAGGCAACCGCAGGTGGCGGCGGACGCGGCATGAAAGTTGCCGAAGATGCCAGCGGTCTTGAGGTGGCTTTCCGTACCGCACGTGCAGAAGCCAAAGCCGCTTTTGGCAATCCCGATGTCTATATCGAGAAATACCTTCAGACCCCGCGCCATATCGAGATCCAGGTCTTTGGCGATGGCAATGGCCGCGCGGTTCACCTGGGCGAGCGCGATTGTTCGCTGCAGCGCCGCCACCAAAAGGTCTTTGAAGAGGCTCCGGGTCCGGTCATCACCGCCGAGCAGCGCGCCCGGATCGGTAAGATCTGCGCCGATGCCTGCGCCAAGATCCAATATGCCGGTGCTGGTACGATCGAATTCCTGTTCGAGAACGGTGAATTCTACTTCATCGAGATGAACACCCGCCTGCAGGTCGAGCATCCCGTGACCGAGGCGATCTTCGACGTCGATCTTGTGCGTCAGCAGATCATGGTCGCCGCCGGCTATCCGATGGAGTTCCAGCAAGACGATCTCAAGATCCGCGGCCATGCGATCGAAGTCCGTCTGAACGCGGAAAAGCTGCCGAATTTCGCACCTTGCCCCGGGACCGTGACCCAATATCACGCCCCTGGTGGCCTTGGGGTGCGCATCGATTCCGCAATCTATGACGGCTATCGGATCCCGCCCTATTACGACAGCTTGATCGGCAAGCTGATCGTGCATGGTCGTGATCGGCCCGAAGCCCTGGCCCGCCTCTCGCGCGCTTTGGGTGAGCTGATCATCGATGGCATCGACACAACTGTTCCGTTGTTCAATGCTTTGGTCAATGATCCCGACATTCAGGCCGGTGATTATTCGATCCATTGGCTAGAACAATGGCTGGCACGCCAGCAAGCCAACAGCTAACTTAGCTGGCCCGGCGCATGATTGCGGCGGGCCTTTTCGTATCTCTCTTCGCCCGCCACTTGCCAAGGTGTGTTTGCGATCAGCTTTGGTGCCCCAATGTTAAGCGCTTCCGAATTGCTGACGGCCTATGCGCGCGGGCTTTTCCCAATGGCAGCTGGTGCGGGCACGGATCAGCTCTATTGGTTCAACCCTGATCCGCGCGGCATCATTCCACTGGGACAGTTGCATGCGGCCCGCTCGCTTCGGCGCGATCTGCGAAAGTCGAATTGGAGCGCGCGGCATGCCGAAGATTTCGACGCCGTTGTCGAACATTGTGCTGCACGTGATCAAACTTGGATCAACATGCCGCTTAAGCGACTTTACCGCGAGTTGCATGATCACGGACATGCCCATGCCCTAGAGGTCTATAAAGACGGCGCGCTTGCAGGTGGCATTTTCGGCGTTACAGTCGGGGCCGCCTATTTCGGCGAAAGCATGTTTTCAACCCAGACCAGCGGATCGCGGGCGGCGCTTTTGTGGATGGATTGGTTGCTCCGCAATGCCGGATTCACCCTGTTTGACACGCAATATCTGACCCCACACCTGCAAAGTATGGGCGGGCGCGAAATTCCGCGGCAAAGCTATCGACGGATGTTGGCGGCGGCAGTTGCGGATGCGCCGCTGAAACTTGCCTCGCTACCGCTTATCAGCAGTCACGCGCTGGTGCAGGACATCACCCAGACATCGTAGCGCGCATCATCCAGGGCCGAGATGGCCGGGGATGAGGCAATCATCCACCCCGAAAAGACCATACGATTCAATGTCGTATCATTCACGATCAGCTCGGCATAAGCATCCGAGCTGGGGTTGTCCTGCGGAAAGCGGCATTCACCAAGGCGGATTTCCAACCGCCCAAGCGCGAATGCCTCGCCGTTGGCAAGGGTAATATCTTGGGTCTTTCCGGTGATTTTATCCAAGCCCCGCAGCTTGGCACCCGGCGCGCGCTGGGTCTTGGCGCCTTTCAGCTGCGCAGCCGCTGCGGCCTGACGCTCGGCCGCAGAAGGTTCAGCAGGGACCGGAAGCATTGCCGGATCCTGGAACTCTCCCTCATCCTCAGCCCCATCGACGGCGTCTTGCGCCAGGGCCGGCACTGTCAGTGCCGAGGACAAAATCAAAGCCAAAAGCCAGCGTGTCATGGTTTTTCCCCAGTCGAGGATTGTGAATCGACGAATTTCATCAAAAGCGAGATCAGGCTGACCGCACCTTGGACATCCTCGATCTCATCACCGGGGGAAAGGTCATCCGCCGCCCCGCCCGGCTGCAATTCGATATAAGCGCCACCCAGCAGCCCATCAGATTGGATCAAGGCCGCTGTGTCCGTCGGTAAAAGAACATTTCGCGGCAATGACAAAGCCGCCTCGGCAAAATATGTTTCAGGGTTCAGCCTGATCGAGCTGACCCGTCCAACTTTCACCCCGGCAATGCGAACATCTGTTCCGGCCTCGATGCCATCGACATTGGGAAAGGCTGCACGCAATTCATAGCTGCCGCCAAGACGCGCGCCGATCGCGCTGCCCCCGGACAAAGACCAGCCTAAAAATCCCGCCGCAACCGCAAGAACCGCAGCGCCAACCCAAAGCTCGGCACGCTCTGCCGCAGTGGTCATCACTTAGTCCGGCTGCCACGCATCATAATCGCGCCGCACAAGAGGCTCGGCTTTATAAAGCGAGCCTTGCGGGCGATAGGCCTCGATCGTGCCGGTTTCGTTCGGGCGATGAGGTTTTTCCCAGCTTTTATGGCGCAATGGATCCTGGGTCGGGGGCTGATCATAGGTGAAATGCAGCCATCCGTGCCAATCCGAGCCAACACGGCTGGCCTCAGATTCGCCATTATAGATGACCCAGCGACGCTTGCCGCCGCCCGACTGGTAATAGATGTTTCCTTGATCGTCCTCGCCGACCTTTTCGCCATAAAGCGCGGTCCAGACCTGAGTATTCAGCGTCTGTCCCTTCCACCAAGTCGTCACGCGAGAGATCAAAGACATGTTCAGGCCTTTTTCAAGAAATCGCATCGGGTATCGCAAATCCCGAGTCCTAGGTCCAGTACCGATCTGCGTCCAAGCCGATTGTGTCGCCCTGCTCCAGAACGCGTTCGTCAAAACAGAAAGGCCGCAGCGAGGTCCCGCTGCGGCCTTTCCTTACATCTGGGTCAACCAGCAGAAGCCGCCGGCTCTTTTTTTGCTTCTGCGTGGATCAGCAAAGGCTTGGCTGCCGGATTTTCGACAGCATCCTCATTGACCACGACCTCGCTAACGCTGTCCATTCCGGGCAGGTCGAACATGGTGTTCAGCAAGATATCTTCCATGATCGAGCGCAAGCCACGCGCGCCGGTTTTGCGCTTGATCGCCCGGCGGGCAATCGCAGTCAGCGCATCCTCTGTGAAGGTCAGCTTGACGTTTTCCAGATCGAACAAGCGCTGATACTGCTTGACCAGCGCGTTCTTGGGCTGGGTCAGAATGATCATCAGCGCTTCTTCGTCCAGATCGCTCAGCGTGGCGATCACGGGCAGACGCCCGACGAATTCGGGGATCAGGCCGAACTTCAGCAGATCCTCGGGTTCCAGCTCTTTGAACAGCTCGCCGACACCGCGATCATCCTGCTCTTTGACCGAAGCGCCAAAGCCCATCGCCGTGCCCTTGTTGCGCTGCGCGATGATCCGTTCCAATCCCGCGAAAGCACCGCCACAGATAAAGAGGATATTGGTCGTATCGACCTGCAGGAATTCCTGCTGGGGATGCTTGCGGCCACCTTGCGGCGGAACGCTGGCAACCGTGCCCTCCATGATCTTCAGCAGCGCTTGCTGCACACCCTCACCCGAGACATCGCGCGTGATCGAAGGGTTGTCCGATTTGCGGGTGATCTTATCGACCTCGTCGATATAGACGATGCCGCGCTGCGCGCGCTCGACGTTATATTCGGATGCCTGCAGCAGTTTGAGGATGATGTTTTCCACATCTTCACCAACATAGCCTGCTTCGGTCAACGTAGTTGCATCCGCCATGGTGAAGGGCACGTCAAGAATACGCGCCAGCGTTTGCGCCAGCAGCGTCTTGCCGCAACCCGTCGGGCCGATCAGCAAAATATTCGACTTTGCCAGCTCGATATCACTTTTCGAGCTATGGTTCAGGCGTTTGTAGTGGTTATGGACCGCGACCGAGAGCACGCGCTTGGCATGTTCCTGTCCAATGACATAATCATCAAGAACGGCACAGATTTCGCGCGGCGTCGGTACGCCATCGCCGGATTTCAGCGAAGAGGTCTTGGTCTCTTCACGGATAATATCCATGCACAACTCGACGCATTCGTCACAGATGAATACGGTCGGGCCAGCGATAAGTTTGCGGACCTCATGCTGACTCTTGCCGCAGAAGCTGCAGTAGAGCGTATTTTTGCTGTCGCCGCCGGGCTGGTTCGCCATCGTTCAGTTCCTTGCTCCTATGCCGGAATTGCAGAAAAACCTGCAGGTCCGGTTCGCGCCGCGTTTGGACAAGCTATCGTCCAAGCCCTCGGTTTCATGTTAGGGATCGCGACATTCGGTCACAATCCCCAAAAGCGTTCAATTTTAGCGCCAAGCCCGCCTTAAGCGTTCGGATCGGCCTTGCCGCGCGGGCTCATGACCTCATCGATCAGACCCCATTCTTTGGCCTCTTCGGGCGACATGAAGCGGTCGCGCTCCAGCGCTTCTTCAACTTCGCTTAGGCTGCGCCCGGTGTGCTCGACATAGATTTCATTCAGGCGACGCTTCAACTTTTCAGTTTCGCGCGCGTGGATCAAAATGTCAGTGGCCTGCCCCTGGAAACCGCCCGAGGGCTGGTGAACCATGACGCGGCTGTTGGGAAGTGAATAGCGCATACCCTTTTCACCAGCGCAGAGCAGCAACGACCCCATCGAGGCAGCCTGCCCCACCACCAGCGTCGACACGCGCGGGCGGATATATTGCATCGTGTCATAGATCGACAGACCCGAGGTCACGACGCCGCCGGGGCTGTTGATATACATGCTGATCGGCTTGGTCGGGTTTTCCGCCTCAAGGAACAGCAATTGCGCGCAAATCAACGTCGACATCCCGTCATGGACCGGACCCGAGACGAAAATAATCCGCTCTTTCAGCAGGCGCGAGAAGATATCATAGGCGCGTTCCCCACGGCTGGTCTGTTCGACAACCATCGGAACGAGCGTGTTCATATAGAATTCTGCCGGATCTTGCATGTATTTCCCTGCCTGTGGCCCTTGCCCGCTTCCGTTTTTTTCGCGCCGCTCACTGCAAACCTTGCTTCGAACCTGCAGTCTTAAACGCGAAAGCTTGACAGAGTCTTAGTAACGCCCGGTTCCAAGAGCAAGAGACGGATAAAAATTGCCCCTTCTGGACTACGCGGTTATCTAGGCATCCGCAGGAGGTTGAACAATGCTGCTTATCGTAGGTTTAGGGAATCCGGGCACAAAATATGCCGGAAACCGTCATAATATCGGCTTCATGGCCCTGGACCGACTGGCGTCGGATCATGGTTTCACGCCTTGGCGGACACGTTTTCAGGGGGAAATCTCCGAAGGGCGGCTGGGATCCGAGCGGGTGACGCTGCTAAAACCATCAACTTTTATGAACCTTTCTGGCCAATCGGTCGGCGAGGCCATGCGCTATCTGAAGCTTGAACCCGCCGATATCATCGTCATGCACGATGAGTTGGACCTTGCGCCGGGCAAACTGCGCCTGAAAACGGGTGGTGGCCATGCGGGTCACAATGGGCTGCGCTCGATCCACCAACATATTGGCGAGGCCTATCGTCGCTTGCGGATCGGAATCGGGCACCCCGGCCATAAAGACCGCGTCGCAGCCTATGTCTTGTCTGATTTCGCCAAGGCCGAAGAAAACCTGATCGAGGATATCTTGCGCGGGATCTCGGACGGTGCGGCGGATCTGGCGCGCGGCGACGAGGCGCGCTTTTTGAACGCGGTGGCCGCCCGGGTCACGCCTGCACGCAATTCCGGCAGCCAGCGCCCCTCCAGCGGCCCCGCAGGCGCTGGCAAACTGGACCAGCCCGCCAAGCCGGGTGCCGCCAAAGCCGATCCCGCCCCGCCAAGCAAAGAGGCGCCCCCCAACGCCGAGCCCCCTTCGGCCTTTGACAAGCTGCGCGCCCTTGCCGAGCGTTTCAAATAATCCGATCGGCACGCGGCTTAGCCGAGCCGTATCTCAAAACCCACAGACGCAGAAAGGCTATCATGGACGATTCAGTGAATGTCTTGGGCGGGCCGCTTCAGCCTTGCTCGAACGATCCTTTGACCGGGTTTTATCGCGATGGTTGCTGCAATACCGGGCCAGAAGATCACGGCAGCCATACGGTTTGCGTCAGGGTCACGGCCGAATTTCTGGCCTTCTCGAAATATCTTGGCAATGACCTAAGCACGCCACGCCCCGAGTTTCGGTTTCCTGGCCTGAAACCGGGAGACCGCTGGTGCCTTTGCGCCGCGCGCTTCCTGCAAGCAGCCGAGGAATTCGCTGCGCCAAAAGTCGTACTTGAGGCGACCCACTCACGCGCTCTTGAGATCGTGCCGCTGGACCTGTTGCGGGTGCATGCGATAGGGCCAGAGGCCTGACGCAAAAGGAACCGACACAATGTTTCGCCGACAAAGAACGAGCCGCTTTGCCGCCCTGTGCCTGATGATAAGTTCCGCCACTCTTGCGCTGACAGGCCCGGTGCGGGCATCTGAGCGCTTGCAGGATGGCACGCAGATCCGTTCCGATGACGTCAGGCGGCTGGCCTCGCTTGACCTGAGCTATGGCACGGCCTTGCGTCAGGCGTTCAATGATGGCGACAATGAGACCGTCTTTGCCCTGATCGCCGCGCTGCGCGGCGCGCCCGAGGCACCACAGGATGTCAAAACCGATGAGCTGGTCGGGCAGTGGCAATGCAATATGACCAAGGTGGGCGGTAATCTGCCCGGCGTGATCTATCCCCCCTATCGCTGTGAAATCCGGCAAGAGGATGGCAAGCTGGTCTTTGAAAAACAGACGGGCTCGCAACTGACGCGCGGGACATTGCACCGCGACGGCGACCGCATCGTCTATCTGGGCACGGACTATATCCGCGGCTCGAACCCGCCCGCCTATCATGAGCTGCCAGACCAGATCGATACCCGCACCGGAGAGCAATTCTTTCCCGATGCAGGCGTATTCGAAGTAATGAGCAAAACCCATGCCCGCATTATCCTGCCGCAGCCCCATCTTGAATCCGAGATGAATGTCTTGAACCTGACACGCTGATCTCGACGGCAGGGCCGGGCATGAGCGGGATCTGGACAGCGGCGGCGGCAGGGCTTTTGTCCTTTGCCTCGCCCTGCCTTTTGCCGCTGGTGCCGTTCTATCTGTGCTATCTGGGCGGGATCACGCTGGCCGAGCTGCGCGCCGATGATATGCCCGCCCGCATGCGCCGCCATCTGATGCTGGCCGCGCTGTTTTTCGCGGCGGGTGTCACCACGATTTTCGTATTTCTGGGGCTCGGGGCCAGCGCGCTTGGTCAGCTTTTTCTGGAATGGCACCAGATTTTGCGATGGGCTGGCGCGCTGATCATTGCCTTGCTGGGCTTGGGGCTGTTGGGCATACCGCTGCCAAGGGGGCTGTCGCGTTTTGGCCATCCGCTGATGGGCCGGCGGATGGGTGGCGGCGGGATTTTACCTGCCTATCTTGGCGGTTTGGCGTTTGGTTTTGGCTGGACGCCCTGTGTCGGCCCCGCGCTGGCAGCCATTCTGGTTCTGGCGGCGCAAACCGGTCAAAGCAGTCAAGGGGCGCTTTTTCTGTTGGTCTATGGCCTGGCCATGACCCTGCCCTTCGTGCTGATTGCGGGCTTTTCCACGGCGCTGTTGCCTTGGCTTGGCCGCCATCGCCAAAAATTCGCGCAGCTTCAGCCGGTCATGGGGTTGGGTCTGATCCTTTTTGCCGCGCTTTTGGCCTTTGACCGCATCAGCCTGATCGCGCAATGGATGCTCGAGCGCGGCGAATGGCGCTGGCTGCTTAACTGAAGATCGTGCCCTAGCCGCGCTCGGCCAGGTAATGGCGCACCGCATCCGCAACATGTCGAAAACGATCCCCGCCCAAGTGCTTGCCGCCATACCAGCGCGTCACGATCACCACATGATCGGTCAGGCCCGCGCGTTCGAGCATCTGCAAAATCAGTGCCCCGGCCCCTGCTTCACCATCGTCATCCTTGACGCCCTCGCCCCCCAGAATGGCGGCCCAGGAATGATGCGTGGCCTTGGCAAAACGCTTATTGCGGCAAAGCTGGGTTAAATGTGCATCGACCTGCGCGCGATCATGCGCAATCCCACCCGAGACCGCATAACGTGACCCTCGATCCGAGATGATCTTGTCATAGACCACAAGTTCCGCATCACTCACGGCAGCTTCCTGACATACAGCTCTAGCCGGTGGCGCAAGATCTCATAGCCCATTTCAGCGGCGATCTCGGCCTGTAATCGTTCGATACGTTCGTTGAAGAATTCCATGACCTGCCCGGTATCAACATCGATCATGTGATCATGATGGCGCTGATCGGCGGGTTCATAGCGTGCGGGCTCACCCTCGAATTCGACCTTATGGATCAAGCCCTGCGTCTCTAGCTCGCTCAGCGTGCGATAGACCGTCGCCAGCGACACCCCAGCCCCCGCCGCCGTCGCGCGGGCATGCAGGGTCGTGGCATCGGGGTGATCATCCGTATCCGCCAAGACTGCCAGCAAAGCGGCGCGTTGGCGGGTAATGCGCACACCAGAGCGGCGCAGGGCATCTTCAAAAGTTCGGGCGCGGTCTTCAATCGTCATGGCTATTTGTGCCTCAGTTGCGAGAGGATTGCAACTAGCTTGACAGTTGCGAATGATTCGCAGAAGCTGTGAGAAAGCAGAAACAGAAAGCCCATGGCCCCTCATTTCAGAACGCTTCTTCGCCGCATCGCAGCTTTTGCGAGCATCACCCCCCTTTTGCTTGGCAGCAGCGCAATCGCTGCAGATTTCAAGGTTGTCACCACCTTTACCGTGATCGCGGATATGGCCCGTAACGTTGCCGGCGACAGTGCCGATGTCGTCTCGATCACCAAGCCTGGCGCAGAAATTCACGGCTATGAGCCGACCCCAAGCGATCTGGTGGCCGCACGCGGCAGCAATCTGATCTTGTGGAACGGTTTAGGCCTTGAGGCGTGGTTTGCGCAATTCCTGCGCAACATGGGCGACATCCCCTCGGCCACATTGACCGAAGGCGTCACCCCGATCGAGATTGGCGGCGGCGCCTATGAGGGCCAGCCCAATCCACATGCCTGGATGTCGCTCGAGAATGCGCTGATATACATCGACAATATCGAAAAGGCGCTGTCAGAGCACGATCCGGTCCACGCCCCCCAATATCGCGCCAATGCCGCCGCCTATAAGGCGCAGGTCACCGCGACCATCGGGCCGCTGCGGGCTGCTGCGCGCGATCTGCCCGAACATAAGCGCTGGCTTGTGTCATCTGAGGGCGCCTTTAGCTATCTTGCGCGGGATTTCGGCCTGAATGAGCTGTATCTTTGGCCGATCAATGCCGATGCACAGGGCACGCCCCAGCAGGTGCGCCGGGTCGTTGATCTGATCGAGGAATATAAAATTCCCGTCGTCTTTTCCGAAAGCACGATCTCGGATCGCCCGGCCAAACAGATCGCCGCCGAAACCGGCGCGCGCTATGGCGGTGTTCTTTATGTCGACAGCCTGTCACCGCCCGATGGTCCGGTGCCCAGCTATCTGGATCTGCTGCGCGTGACCTCGCAGACCATCGTGTCAGGATTGAAGGATGAGTGACGTGACCTCTGACGCTTTGGGCATTGCTGTTCGCGATTTGACGGTAACCTATCGCAACGGCCATACCGCGCTGCGCGATGCATCCTTCACCGTGCCCAAAGGCTCGATCACGGCTTTGGTCGGGGTGAATGGTGCGGGAAAATCGACCTTATTCAAGGCGGTGATGGGCTTTGTACCCGCCGCGCGCGGCGAGGTGTCCATCCTTGGGATGAGCGTGGCCCAGGCGCAAAAGCTGAACCTGATCGCCTATGTG
>NZ_DALZMB010000031.1:0-38589 GCF_032007265.1 Paracoccus sp. (in: a-proteobacteria)
GGCCCAGTCCTGATCGGGGCCATCGTGATGGGGCCAGAATTGTCGGTCTGGCTCGGCGGTTAGCCCAGATATTCTTGATCGGTGACATGCTCCAGCCATGTGACCGGGCTGCCATCCACCACCTCTTGGATGGCCAGATGGGTCATGGCGCTGTCGGGTGCGGCACCGTGCCAATGCCGCTCACCTGCGGCGAACCACACGACATCGCCCACGTTGACGGTTTCGATGGGGCCACCCTCGCGCTGAACCCGTCCGACGCCTTCGGTGATCAGCAGGGTCTGGCCAGCGGGATGCGTGTGCCAGGCCGTTCGTGCAGCCGGTGCAAAGCTGACTCTGGCCGATGCTGCCCGCCCCGGAGACTGCGCGGAAAAGATCGGCTGAACCTGTACTTGACCTGTAAAGTAATCGGCCGATCCGGCATCGATTTGACGCTCGTTTTTGCGGATAATTTTCATGGGATAGCCCCCTGTTCAAAACCTGTTCCCCTAAGGTAGGGGCGCAAGCCCTTGGTGTCATCCCGCGCGGGGGCATCATTTTATCCTGCTCACTTTCGCAAGAGCAGGGGAACCGCATGGGCAGGCTGGGATTGATCCGCAGCCCTGATCGCTTTCCCGGTCCGTGCTGCCTGCCCATGCCTGATGCGGTCTCATCGCCTAGCGATATGGGGCCGGGCGGACGGTGGCGTGGCAGTTTGGGCAAAGTGGCGGGTAAGGGCCGGGCGCAAGGCCGGGACCAATTAAGCGGGCACTTTGCGGGCAAGCGGTCGCGCGAAAGGGGGGCGTATGCAGGCGATCTCGACCGTGTTGATCATGTTGGTGGCGGTGGTCGCAAGCGGCGTATTGGTGCGTGTTTCTGCCCTCGCGCTGCCGCTGCCTTTGGTGCAGATCATGCTGGGCGCTGTGCTGGCAGGCGTCACCGATCTTGGCGTGCGCTTGGACCCGGATATGTTTTTCCTGCTGTTTTTGCCGCCTTTGCTGTTTCTGGATGGGTGGCGCATACCCAAAGAGGGGCTTTTGCGCGACAGGACCACCATCTTGCAATTGGCCTTTGGGCTGGTGATTTTCACCGTGCTGGGGGTGGGGCTTTTCATCCATTGGATGATCCCCGAGATGCCGCTTGCGGTGGCGTTCGCGCTTGCGGCGATCCTGTCACCGACCGATCCGGTGGCCGTCAGCTCGATCTCGGCACGGGTGCCGATCCCAAAGCGGATGATGCATATCCTTGAGGGGGAATCGCTGCTTAACGATGCCTCTGGGCTGGTATGTATGCGCTTTGCCGTGGCAGCCGCGATGACGGGGGCCTTTTCGCTGGCCGAGGCATCATTGACCTTTATCTGGCTGGTCGTCGGCGGGGTGCTTGCCGGACTTGGCGTCAGTTGGGGCATCACCACGGCCAAGGGCTGGCTCAGTGCGCGCTATGGCGAGGAAACCGGATCTGAAATCCTGATCAGCCTGATCATCCCCTTTTCCGCCTATACCTTGGCCGAGCATCTTGAGGCCTCGGGGATCTTGGCGGCCGTGGCGGCGGGGATGTTCATGAGCTTTAGCGAAAGAAGCGGTCAGGCCCTTGCCACCACACGCATGCGCCGCACGGCAGTTTGGGACGCGCTGCAATTCACGCTAAACGGCGTCATGTTCGTCCTGTTGGGCGAGCAACTGCCCCAAATCATCGCCAGCGCGGTCGGCGCCACGCAAGAGGCGGGCCATCATGATCCGATCTGGCTGCTGGTCTATGTGCTGGCGATTACCATGGCGCTGGCCGCGTTGCGCTTTTTGTGGGTCTGGGTCTCGTTGCGGCTGACGATCTTTCGCGCCGCGCGCAAGGGCGAGGCAGCATTGACGCCCGGATGGCGGCTGATTGCGGCGGTGTCATTGTCGGGTGTGCGCGGCGCGATCACCTTGGCCGGTATCCTGACTTTGCCCTATGTGCTGGCGGATGGCTCGCTGTTTCCGGCGCGGGCCTTGGCGATCTTTTTGGCAGCGGGGGTGATCATCTTGTCGCTGCTGGCTGCCAGCTTTTGCCTGCCGATGCTTTTGAGGGGGATCACCTTACCACCCGAGCCTCGCCATCAGCGCGAAGAGGATCTGGCCCGCCGTGCAGCAGCCGAGGCTGCCATCCGCGCGGTCGAGGCCGCGCAGCACCATCTAAGCCAACGCGACGATGCCGCCGAACTTTACGCCCCGGCGGCCGTGCGGGTCATGGATCTTTATCGCGAAAGGCTAGAGGCGCTGGCCACTGATGGCGAAAGCGAGGCGGGCGACGACCATCTGATGCGCCAGGAGATCAAGCGTCAGTTCTGGCTGACAGGCCTGCGCGCCGAGCGGGCCGAGATCTTTCATCTGGCGCGCCACGGCAATCTGCCCGAGGAAACTTTGCTGAAGCTGGTGCGTGAGATCGACCTGCTGGAAACGCGAATGGACGGCTCGTTTTGAAACGGGCCGCCCATTCGATTAGTGGTCGTTGCGGTCAGGCGCTGAAATCAAAGCCCTGTTGACCACGCGGCGCCGGCGCGGCGCGGCAGTCGTCAAAATGCTGTTTCAGATCGGCCATAAACGCGCGCCGCTTGGCCGAGGCCGCACCGATGCGCTGTGCCGTTGCTTTGGCCAGCAGATCCAAAAGCACTGCCATCACTGCGGGCGATTGCCCCTCATCGCGGCCAATCGCGCCCTGAAGAACCATTTCGGTGAAGTCGTAACCCCAGGTCGAGACGGCATCCGTGACGATGATTAGGGGAATCCCCATCTCTTTCACCCGCTGCGCCAGCAATTTGCTTTTGCGTGACAGCGGCGAGATATCGATCATCACCAGGCAATGATCACGGTCGCGCATGTCCAAAATCTCGGGACATAGGTTCGAGTGATCATCGATATAGCGCACATTCGGGCGCACATATTGCAGTGCCGTGGCAAAATCGATTGCCATGCCTTTGGTGGTGTGGAAACCGATCACGCTGACGAATTCATGATGGGCGAGCTGATTGGCGCAAATCTCCCAGCGTGGCAGGGCGGTCAGCCCATAAACGTCTGAAATCGCGCGCACTTCTTGTTGCAGGCGCTTTTCCAGCTTGTCGTTGCTAAGCGCATTCAGGTTCGCCCGTTGCACGGCATGGCTCAGATCAGGCGCATCGGCAGATTTGAGCGCTTCTTTGAAGTCTTTGAGGTTGCTGAAACCAAGCTGGCGAATAAAGCGAATGACCGTCATTTCGCTGATATTCAATGCTTGGGCAATCGATGCCCCGGTTTCGAATGCAAGGTTACGCCAGTTGTCGCGAAGATATGACGCAATCATACGACCCGAGCGCGACCAGCCTAGGTCCTCGCCTGCTAAACCTCGCTCAATGAAATGCGTCAGATCTGACGCGTTGCGCTTTTTTTCAGTTTGCACCAGTTGTACGTCTCCAACAAAATGCGGGGTTAAAATCGGCTTTTTTCGACGCAGCTATGACATTGATAAAATGTCAGTGTCTACGGGCAATCCACAGATTTTTTCTGACCGGACTTGCTCCTCCGTTCGATAGTCTTGGTCAAGTAACATTCACATGACATCAGGGCTTGTCTCGCCTTGACGGCGAAATTCCGCCTTGAGAGCTCTCGTAAAAGAATATTTTAATAAAGGTAAATGGGGGGAATGTAGCCGACCTGCCGCGTTAAGATAGTAAAAAAGACAGCCGTGTTAAGAAATTAACCATTTGTTCTTTGCACCCCCAAAACACTCAGCAAATGCGACGTTTCATGGGGTGTGCTGCGCTGTCATCAGGCTGCCTGATCCTTTTGTCTGGCCCCTCGGATGCAATCGGTCTATCTGGGCGGAATGGAAAAAGACGCGCAATTTGACATTTATCTGGTAGCCACTCCGGGGCTTGAGGCCCCGCTTTTGGCCGAGGCCCGCGAGGCCGGTTTCCCCGCCCAGGCTGCCGAAGGCGGCATCAGCTTTCGTGGCGGCTGGCCCGATGTCTGGCGCGCCAATCTTGATCTGCGCGGCGCGACGCGGGTTTTGGTGCGGATCGGCGCCTTCCGCGCCTTGCATCTGGCGCAGCTCGACAAGCGGGCACGCAAGTTTCCTTGGGCGGATTTTTTGCGCAAAGATGTGGCGCTGCGGGTGGAAACCACCTGCCGCCAGTCACGGATCTATCACGCAGGCGCTGCCAGTCAGCGGATCGAAAAGGCCCTGATCGAAGAGCTGGGCGTGACGCTGGACCCGACCTCGTCCTTGGTCGTCAAAGTTCGCATCGAGGATGATCTTTGCACCATATCTTTGGATTCAACCGGCGAATCCCTGCATAAGCGCGGCCATAAAGAGGCCGTGGGCAAGGCGCCGATGCGTGAAACCATGGCCGCAATGTTTCTGCGCGAGGCGGGCTTTACCGGAACCGAGCCCGTGCTGGATCCGATGTGCGGATCGGGCACCTTTCCGATCGAGGCGGCCGAAATTGCGCTGGGTTTGCAGCCGGGTCGCTCGCGTAAATTCGCCTTTGAAGATTTCGCAAGTTTTGATGCCCAAGGTTTTGCAGCCCTGCGTCGGGGGGCAGTCCGCCCCGCACCAAGCTTCAAGTTCTATGGCAGCGACCGTGATGCAGGGGCGATTTTGTCGTGCCGCAAAAACGCCGAACGTGCCGGCGTCGAGGCGTTGACCCAGTTCGAAAACCGCTCGATTAGCGACATCACGCCCCCCGAAGGCCCCAAAGGTCTGGTCATCATCAACCCGCCCTATGGCGCGCGGATTGGCAATAAAAAGCCCCTGTTTGCGTTGCATGGCGCGCTGGGACAGGTGTTGAAAGAGCGGTTTTCCGGCTGGCGGGTGGCGATCGTTACCAGCGAGCCCTCGCTTGCCAAGGCGACGGGACTGCCGCTTGAGGCCGGGCCTTATGTCGCGCATGGTGGGCTGAAAGTGCGGCTTTATCAGACCAAACCCTTGCCCTGACCTAAACCCTTTTCCTGACCTGCGGGCCGCCTCTCGTCGGAGATCCTTCAGATGAGCCATCCACATCCGCGATTTACATTGCGCCAACTTGGTCCAGCAATGGGACGCGCAGCCGGGCCCGAGATGGTGCGTGCAGCCGTCGGAGCCTTTATTGGGGTGCTGCTGCTAGAGCTGCTGATCGCGCTTTCGCCGCTTGGACGCCAGCTGGGCGTTTATATGCTGGCCCCATTCGGTGCGACCTCATTTTTGCTTTTTGCGGTCCCCAACAGCCCCTTGGCCCAGCCTTGGTCCGCAATCGTGGGCAATGGTGTTGCCGCGGTGGCCGGGGTGGCGGCGACATTGTGGCTGCCCGATCCGATCTGGCGTGCGGCGGCGGCCATCGGCGGGGCGATTGCGCTGATGCATCTGTGTCGTGCGCTGCATCCGCCGGGGGGCGCCGTCGCGCTGACGGCAGCGCTGGCGCCGGATGCTATCCAGGATCTGGGTTTCCTTTTTGTCCTGACGCCTGTGATGTTGGGGACGGTGATCCTTGCCCTTTTGGCTGCGGCCTATGCCAGTTTGACCGGGCGGCGCTATCCGTTTCGCCAGATCGATGAACCCCATGTGCCCGAAATGGACGAAGAGCCGCATCGCGATCCTTTGGGCCTGAGCCGGGACGAATTGGCCGATCTGATCAGCGATTTTCGCCAGGCCCCCAATATCGGGGTCGAGGATCTGGCGCGTTTGATCGCCGCCGCCGAGGATCGTGCGGCCAGCATGCGGTTGGGCAATCTGACCTGCGGTGACGTGATGACACCCAAGCCGGTGACGGTGGATGTGCTGACCTCGCTGGATCAGATTGGCCGCCTGTTTGCCGATCTGGGCTATACCGCCTTGCCCGTAACCGATGGAGATCAGCACTTTCGCGGGGTGATCTTCCAAATTCACCTGATCCGCCTTGCGGTAGAGCAGGCAGAACGGGCCAGCCATCCGCGCAGTTTGCGCGCTGTGATGGGGCGGATTTTGGGGCAGGGGACGACGCTCTATGCCCAAGATATCATGCGTGCTGATGGCCCGCGCCTGACGGTTAATGATCCGGCGATCGCCCTGATGCCCTTGTTGGCCGAAGGGCTGCGCGAGGCGGTGCCGATCCTGGATGGCGGGCGCATCGTTGGGATTGTCACCCGCACGGACCTGCTGGCTCATCTGGAAAAAGAATTGGTGCGCCGGGTCTAGCGATAAGGGAAAGCTGCGGCCAAAGGGCCGGGTGTGGCTGCTTTTGCCGCCGATCTTTGGCGCTTAGGGCTGTGGCGGTTGTTCTGCCTGTGCTTGTGCTTGTGCTTGTGCGACCAGCCAGTCGCGAAACTCGGTCTCGGGGCCGTCCGTTGCGCGTTCAGCGGGCATGATCAGCGCATAGGTCGAGCCGCGCAGGCGGCGGTCGCTGACGCGGGCAAGGGTGGCGCTGCGCAATTCATCTTCGACCAGAATTTCGGGGACAAGGCCCACACCCATGCCCGCTTTGGCGGCATTTGCCACCATGCCGAAATGAGCAAATCGCGCGCCACGACTGAAGGTCACCGGATCGATTTCAGTCAGGCCAAACCAGTCCAGCCACAGATGCGGCCGGGTTTCTTGCTGTAACAGCGGATAGCGCGTCAGCAGCCGGTTTTCCTCGTCGATGTCTTGGGCCTCGGTCTCGAAGCGGATCTGGCGGGCAAGGGCCGGGCTTGCCACGGCGATCAGATATTCCTGCATCAGGGGGAAAACGGCGCTGCCCGCTGGCGCCTGCTTCAGATGGTGGATCACCATATCATGATGGGCGCTGGAAAACTCTGGCATGTCCAGCCGCGAGGACAGATCAAAGGTGATGTCGGGCGCCAGCCGGTTGAAGGCGGCCAATCGCGGCACCAGCCACCGTTCAGCAAGCGTCGGCAGGCAGCTGATCCGGATCACCTGATCCGAGCCAAAGGCCATTGCGCGCAGCGCCGAACGATCCAGATTGCTCAGGATTTCTTGGGCATCGCGTAAAAAGGCGCGACCGGTATCGGAAAGGGTGAGGCGCTGACGCATGCGATGAAAAAGCGCCACCCCCATGCGGTTCTCTAACGAGATGACCGCCCGGCTGACCGCGCTTTGCGTCAGGCCCAATTCCTTGGCCGCATCGGTCGTCGACAGGCTTAACCCGCAGGCCACAAAGGCCTGAAGTTCCGACAGCGTGGGGATATATGCCTTGGCCATGATCTTAAGCTCATGCGGATTGCTCATAAACTAAGGATGGTTTCTCATTTTAACGCAAGGATAAGATGCGCTAGATTAGACGCAATCCGCATATCTACCGAAGGGTAAGACCATGACCCAACCTCAGCCGCTGAAAGCCAAGGAACGCCCCGATCTTGCCCGTTTCAACTGGGAAGATCCGCTGGACCTGAACGGAATGCTGTCCGAAGACGAGCGTATGCTGCGCGATGCCGCGCGCGCCTATGCGCAAGACAAGCTGCAACCGCGCGTCATCGCCGCCTTTCGCGAGGAAAAGACCGATCCGGCGATCTTTGCCGAAATGGGCGAGATGGGTCTGTTGGGTGTGACCATTCCCGAGGAGTACGGCGGTCTGGGCGGGAATTACGTCAGCTATGGCCTGATCGCCCGCGAGGTCGAGCGTGTCGATTCGGGCTATCGCTCGATGATGTCGGTGCAAAGCTCGTTGGTGATGTATCCGATCTATGCCTATGGCAGCGAGGAGCAGCGCCGCAAATATTTGCCCAAACTCGCCTCGGGCGAGTGGATCGGCTGCTTTGGCTTGACCGAACCCGATGCGGGCTCGGACCCCGCCGGGATGCGGACGGTCGCGCGCAAAACGGCGGGCGGATATGTTCTGAACGGCTCGAAAATGTGGATCTCGAACGCGCCGATTGCGGATGTTTTCGTGGTTTGGGCCAAATCCGAGGAACATGGCGGCAAGATCCGCGGCTTTGTTCTGGACAAGGGCACCAAGGGTCTGTCGGCCCCAAAGATCGAAGGGAAGCTGTCCCTTCGCGCCTCGATCACAGGCGAGATCGTCATGGAAAATGTCGAGGTCTCCGACGAGGCCTTGTTGCCCTATGTCGAGGGGCTGAAAGGGCCGTTTGGCTGTTTGAACCGGGCGCGCTTTGGCATCGCATGGGGCGCGATGGGGGCTGCCGAGTTCTGCTATCACGCCGCGCGCCAATATGGTCTTGATCGCCATCAATTCAAAAAGCCATTGGCCCAGACCCAGCTTTTCCAGCTGAAACTGGCAGATATGATGACGGAAATCACTTTGGGCCTTCAGGCGGCGTTGCAGGTCGGCCGGCTGATGGATGCCGGAAATGCCGCGCCCGAGATGATCTCGCTGATCAAGCGCAACAATTGTGGCAAAGCCCTGAACATCGCCCGTGTCGCCCGTGACATGCATGGTGGCAACGGCATCTCGGAAGAGTTCCAGGTCATGCGCCATATGGTCAACCTTGAGACGGTTAACACCTATGAAGGTACGCATGACGTTCATGCGCTGATCCTTGGGCGCGCCATTACCGGGCTGCAAGCCTTTGCCTGATCGCCACGTGATCGCGGATCGGGATCAAAGCTTGGTCGGGTATCCGGCCAAGCCGCAGGGGCTGTCATGATCCCTCGGTTTGGGCAGATCCAGCCGGGGCGGGCCTATCGCCGCAGGCCCGGCGCCTATGCTATTTTGGTGCGCGATGGCTCGGCGCTTTTGACTTTTCAACAGGCGCCTGTGCCTGAATATCAGCTGCCCGGTGGTGGTATTGATCCCGGCGAGGCCGCCATACCCGCATTGCACCGCGAAGTGCGTGAGGAAACCGGCTGGTCGATTTCGCGGCCGCGCTTTTTGGGGCAGTATCGGCGTTTTTGCTTCATGCCCGATTACGATCTATGGGCAGAGAAGGTCTGTTCGATCTGGCTGGCACGGCCGATTCTGTGCCTAGGACCGCCAACCGAGGCAGGGCACCGCGCGGAATGGGTCGGTTTGGACCACGTCGCGGAGAGGTTGGCAGATGCGGGATCACGCGCCATGCTGGGCCGGTTCGCAAGCCAGATCCGGGCAGGCTAACGAAAGGGTGCAGCTGGGCGTGCGAAGGTAAAGGCGCAGCCGGGCTTGCATCAATCGGGCAGGGGTGTGGAGCGATCGCTTGGGCTGCGCTCGATCAGAACCGCCGAAACATCGTCGCTGCGTTTGCCTTCGGCATAGGTCGAAACCGACCATGACAAGGATTCCAGAAAAGCCTCGCCATGAAGGGTGGCATTGGTCCTAAGAATGGCGCCCAGACCCTCGTCACCCAGCGGAACCCCGGCAGAGTTTTCGCAATCGGTGATGCCGTCCGAGACCGCAATCAAACGATCGCCGGGCCCAAGATAAAGCTCGATCTCTTCGAAAGGTGCTGCGGGCATGATGCCGACCGGAAGCCCGCCCTGACCGATCTTTTCGATGCGCCCATCCGCGCGCTGGATGAAGGGATGGGGGTGGCCGGCCTGAACCAGTTTCATCTTGCCGTTAAGCACATCCAGATCGGCGTAAATCATTGTGTAATAAGCATCTGTTCGCAACTCCTCGAGCATTTGCATGTTCAGGATCTGCAACAGCTCACCCGGCGGGCGTGCCTCATAAAGGCCTAAGGGGGTGGTTGTCAGGGCAAGGTTTTGATCGGTGCTGTCCGACAGTTGCGCCGCCAGCCGCGCCGTCAAAAGTGCCGAGGTGACCCCGTGGCCCGAGACATCCAGCGCATAGATGCCCACCCTGCGCGCATTGATCGGGAAAAATCCAACCATATCGCCGCCAATATGCCCCGCCGGGCGCAGCAAAAGCGACAGGTTGAACTCGCCAAAGCGGCCACTGCGTTCGCGGACAAGGCGCTGTTGCAAGATACGCGCATCGCAAAGGTCGCGCTCCATGGCCTGCTGGGTTTCGCGCAACTGATCGACGGCATGTTGCAGCTCGCGATTGGTGGCGCGAAGCCTTTCCTCCATCGTCAGGATACGTTCTGCGACGGATAGCTGAGACAAAAGTTCAGCCCCCGAGATGGGCTTGGTCAGAAACGCATCCGCCCCCGCCGCCAACCCTGCCGTCACATCCTGACGGGTCGATTTTGCGGTCAGCAAAATGAAGTAACTATAGCCCCGTCGGTCATCTTTTCGAAGCGTGCGACAGAAATCGAGGCCGGTCCCCGCCGGAAGCACCCAATCCGAGATGATGATATCGGGGCGCTCTTGTTGGATCAGCGTCATGGCATCGGGCAATGAGCCTGCCTCGGCAACCCGGTAGCCTTTGCGCTGAAGTTGCAGGGCCAATATCCGCCTTTGGGCGGTGCTATGATCCACCAGCAGCACCAGCCTGCCCGAAGGCAAGCGATGGTGAACAAGGGGCTGATGAATCGAATCTAGCATGAGATCGATCTAGCGCATCAAGCGTGAATTCCAGGTTAACTCATAAAAATCAAAGCATTAATCGAATGCTAATTCTATGAGCTTAAAACAGCCCTTGTGACTAGGGCGAATCGGACGGGCAATGATTGACTGGGACCGCGTGAATGAGATGCAAAACGAGATCGGCGAGGCCGATTTCGGCACGATCCTCGAGCTGTTTCTGGATGAGATCGAAACGATCACATTCCGCCTGAGCCAGGATGACGCTGCCCGTATGGAAACCGACTTTCATTATCTCAAGGGCTGCGCGCGCAATCTGGGCTTTCGTGCCCTTGCTCGCCTTTGTGAGGAATTCGAGGGGTTGGTGATCGCAGGTCGGGGGGCCGAGCTGGACCTGCGCCATGTGCTGGACAGCTATGCGACCAGCAAGCAGATCTTTATTCACGCGCTGGCCGAGCAAAGGGGCCGGTTGCCGCAGACAAGCCACGGCAACAGCCCGTCGGTTCAGATCAGAAACTCGGCCAAGATCTGATCGTGGGTAATGTCGCGATAGCCAAAACCCTGCTCATCAAGTCGGTCGCAAAGGCGCTTGAGGTTTTCCGAGGAGGTCGTCTCGATGCCGATCAGTACCGAACCAAAGTTGCGCGCCGATTTTTTGAGATATTCAAAACGTGCGACGTCATCATCTGGGCCAAGCAGCTGCAGAAAGTCCTTCAGCGCGCCGGGGCGCTGGGGCAGGCGCAAGATGAAATAGCGCTTGAGCCCCGAGTACCTTTGGGCGCGTTCCTTGACCTCGGGCAGGCGCTCGAAATCGAAATTCCCGCCCGAGCAGACGCAGACAATGCGTTTACCGGCCAGATGATCCATATCCTGCAAGACATCGACGGACAAAGCGCCCGCAGGCTCCAGGACAATTCCCTCGACGTTCAGCATTTCGAGCATGGTGGCGCTGATGCGATCTTCGGGTGCCGTTTGCACCTGCTGGGGCGAAAAGCGCTTCAATTCGTCAAAGGGCAGCTTGCCGATACGCGCAACCGCCGCACCATCGACAAAATTATCGACCGAGGGCAGGGATACCGGCTCACCGGCCTCTAATGCGGCGCGCAAACTGGCCCCGCCTTCGGGTTCGGCAAAGGCAAAGGCGCAATCGGGTGCCGATTCGGCAAAGAATTTTGCAATGCCCGACGACAGCCCGCCACCACCGACTGGCAGCACCACCAGATCGGGTGCACCGCCCAGCTGCTCTAGGATCTCAAGCGCGACGGTCGCCTGACCTTCGATGACATCGGCATCATCGAAAGGCGACAAAAAGGTCGCGCGCTGGCTGCGGGCGAAATCCTGTGCTGCTGCAAGGGTCTGATCGAAGTAATCCCCGGTCAGCACGACCTCGATATTCGCGCCACCAAAAATGCGCGTCTTGGCAATTTTTTGTTGTGGCGTGGTGATCGGCATGAAGATCGTGCCCTTGGCGCCGAATTCACGGCAGGCATAGGCGACGCCTTGGGCGTGATTGCCGGCGCTGGCGCAAACGAAATGCCCGCTCGCCGCGCCCACTTTGCGCATCGCATTATAGGCGCCGCGCAGCTTATAGCTGCGCACCGGCGTCAGATCTTCGCGTTTCAGCCAAATCTCGGCGCCGTATTTCGCCGAAAGATGGTCATTCTTCTGCAGCGGGGTCGGCTCGAAGAGGTCGCGCAACGCGATCTCTGCCTGGCGGACAGAGTCGGAGAAATGTGTCATCGGATTTCATTGCCGCGAAACGGATCGACCCGCAAGTGCTGATGCGTGGCCTCTGACTTTCAGATGGACCCCAAGGATAGGATGTGGCGCCCTGCGTCAGCTGCTGGGTGTGATCGGCGCCGCGTGACAATCGCCCCACCCGCGGCAATAGTTGTAGATTGCGCCTGTAAAAGGGCGCGCCATGTGACTTGCCCTTGTTACAGGCCGGAAAAAGTCCTATTCCCGCTCGAAATTCGACAAAGGATAAGCCGCATGTCCGACGCGCCCAAAAAAGTCGTCCTTGCCTATTCGGGCGGGCTCGATACCTCGATCATCCTGAAATGGCTTCAGACCGAATACGGTTGTGAGGTCGTGACCTTCACCGCTGACCTTGGTCAGGGCGAAGAGCTGGAACCGGCCCGCAAAAAGGCCGAGATGTTGGGGATCAAACCCGAGAACATCCACATCGAGGATCTGCGCGAAGAATTCGTGCGCGATTTCGTGTTCCCGATGTTCCGCGCCAATGCGGTCTATGAGGGCCAATACCTTCTGGGCACGTCGATCGCGCGGCCGTTGATCTCGAAGCGTCTGGTCGAAATCGCCAAGGAAACCGGTGCGGATGCTGTCGCGCATGGCGCCACCGGCAAGGGCAACGATCAGGTGCGTTTCGAAATCGCCGCCTATGCGCTGGACCCGTCGATCAAGGTGATTGCGCCTTGGCGCCTGTGGGATTTGACCTCGCGCACGCGCTTGCTTGAATTCGCAGAGGCAAACCAGATCCCGGTGGCCAAGGACAAGCGCGGCGAGGCTCCCTTCTCGGTGGATGCGAACCTGCTGCACACCTCGTCCGAAGGTAAGGTTCTGGAGAACCCCGCTGATGAGGCACCCGATTACGTCTATCAGCGCACCGTGAACCCGGAAGACGCGCCCAACACCCCCGAGTTTATCGAGATCACCTTTGAAAAAGGCGATGCGGTCGCGATCAATGGCGAGGCCATGTCGCCTGCGACCATTCTGACCGCGCTGAACGAATATGGCCGCAAGCACGGCATCGGCCGCCTTGATCTGGTCGAAAACCGCTTCGTGGGCATGAAATCGCGCGGCGTCTATGAAACCCCCGGCGGCACCATCTTGCTCGAGGCCCATCGCGGCATCGAACAGATCACCCTTGATCGCGGCGCAGGCCACCTCAAGGACCAGATCATGCCGCAATATGCCGAGCTGATCTATAACGGTTTCTGGTTCTCGCCCGAGCGCGAGATGCTGCAGGCTTTGATCGACAAAAGCCAAGAGCATGTCACCGGCACGGTGCGCGTGAAGCTGTACAAAGGCCTTGCCCGCACCGTGGCGCGTTGGTCCGATCACAGCCTTTATTCGGAAAAGCACGTCACCTTTGAAGAGGATGCGGGCGCCTATGATCAAAAGGATGCAGCGGGCTTTATCAAGCTGAACGCCCTGCGCCTTAAGCTGATCGGCAACCGCAACGCAAAATTCTGATTTTGTAACCAACAGGGCCGCGAGGGAAACTCGCGGCCCTGTTTCTTTTGACCAAGGCCATAAGCTTTCCCGGTGCCCCGTGACCCGCATCAATTGCATCCCGCCAGACGAATTGACGCGCGCGCATCTGGTTGCGGAATATCGCGAATTGCCACGCATTTTCTCGTTGGTACGGGCGGCCATAACCCGGGGCGAAAGCCCTGATGATCCCCGCAATCCGACCGAATACCGCCTGGGGGCGGGCCATGTGCGCTTTTTCTATCCAAGGCTGGGCTATCTGGCAAAGCGGCAGGCTGCATTGGTGGCGGAAATGCTGGCGCGTGGCTATGCTCCGGGTTTTACGCAGACCGATCATCTTTTAGACGGCATTCCCCCTGATTGGTGCGGGGATTGGCACCCGTCCTCGCAGGCCCTATCGCTCAACCGCGCCCGAATTGCCGAGCGTTTGCGCCCCAAGTCGGAATAGGCAGCTCACACTTTCCTTTTCGGACGGGCTTACCCATGATGAGGCCTGCCCTCTCGACAGTTTGCTAAGGAAAACCGATGTCCGATCTCGCCCATATTGCTATCGTCACCGTATCCGACCGCGCCAGCCGTGGCGAATACGAGGATAAGGGTGGCCCGGGCGCCGAAGATTGGCTGCGCGCCACCATCACCTCACCGATGCAAATCACGCGCCGCATTATCCCAGACGGGCGCGATTATGTTGCAGCCTGCCTGCGCGAGCTGGCCGATGGCAGCGCCGATCTGGTGCGGGCCGATCTGATCCTGATCACGGGTGGCACCGGGCCGGGTCTGCGTGACGAGACCCCCGAGGGCATGGCAGATGTCATCGAAAAGGAACTGCCCGGTTTTGGCGAGGAAATGCGCCGCGCCAGTCTGCGCGAGGTCCCGACCGCGATCTTGTCGCGTCAAACCGCCGGGCTGCGCGGTGCGACACTGATGATCACCATTCCCGGCAAGCCTTCGGCGATTGCCACCTGTCTCGATGCGGTTTTCGCGGCCGTTCCCTATTGCCTTGATCTGATCGGGGCCGCCCGGATCGAAACGGATCCCGCGCGCATCAAGGCTTTCCGCCCCAAGGGCTAAGAACCACCCCCGAAGGCAGGCAAGACCCCACAACCAGCGCGGCATTGGCCAGATCATTGGCCAAATGCGCGCCAACTTCAGCAGGCTGGCAGCCAAGTTCCTGCCAGCGGCGCTGTAGCCGCGCTTTCAAGATCTCATCGGGGACGCTCAGCATGACCGACAGATCCCACAAAGGCGCCAGCTCGCGCCAGATCGGCCGGTCAAGCAACAGATAATTGCCCTCGATGATCACGGTCTGACTGGATGCCTCGACCAGGCCCGCTCCGGCAATCGCCAGATCTCTCACCCGATCAAACTGCGGATAAACTACCGCGCCTCCGGCCTTCAGCCGCTGCACCATCGCCAGAAAGCCCGCCGCGTCAAAGCTTTCAGCCGATCCTTTGCGATCCCTCAGCCCCGCCAGATCCAACAGGCTATTGTCCAGATGAAACCCATCCATCGGCACCAGCGCCGCGCCGGGTATCGCTGCACTCAGCCCCGCTGCCAGATGTGACTTTCCTGCTCCGGGCGGCCCGGCGATGGCAATCAGCCGACGTCCGTCCCCCAACCCCTCGATCAGCCCGCGCAGTCTCTCGATGTCTTCCATGTCCAAATATCCCCGGGGGAGGTCCGCAGGACCGGGGGCTGGCCCCCGGGCACAAGCTCCTGATCGCGCCATTTTTTCGCCAGCCCATCATGACGCGCGGCCCGCCTCTTGCAAGCGCCATGACAGCCCGGCACAAAGAGGGCCAGGCAAGGTGGATGCAACCCTCAGCGCTGCAACCGCGTTAAGGGCAGAATGAAAGGGGGCGGTCCATGGCGGATGATCCATACAAGGCTTTAGGGATCGAAAAATCGGCCAGTCAGGCCGAGATCAAAAAGGCTTACCGCAAGATCGCCAAGACCGATCACCCTGATCTTAACCCCGATCCCGCCGCGGCAGAGCGGTTCAAGGCGGCCTCTGCGGCCTATGATCTTCTCAAAGACCCCGAGCAACGCGCCCGATTTGACCGCGGCGAGATCGACAGCACCGGGCAGGAACGCCAGCAGCGCCATTACTATCGCGAATATGCCGATAGCGGTGATAACCCCTATCGTCAGCAATATGGCAATTTCGATGATCTGGATGGGGTCTTTTCCGATCTCTTTGGCCAGCGTGGCGCAGGCGGCGGTCGCGGCCGCGGGCAGGGGTTTGATATGCGTGGCCCCGATCAGCGCTTCACGCTCGAGATCGACTTCATGACTGCGGCAACCGGTGGCACGACGCGGATCACCATGCCTGATGGCAGCAATCTCGAGGTGAAAATCCCCGAGGGCGCCCAGGATGGTCAGGTCATCCGGCTGCGCGGCAAGGGCGGTCCCGGTATGGGGGGCGGGGCTCCGGGCGACGCGCTTTTGACGCTGACAGTTGCCCCTGATCCTGACTGGACGCGAAATGGCGATGATGTCGAAATCACTGTGCCGATCACCCTGGATGAGGCGGTCTTGGGCGGCAAGGTCGAGGTTCCCACAATCGATGGCCGGGTCATGATGAATGTCCCGCGCGGGGCAAGCTCGGGACGCAAGCTGCGCCTAAAGGGGCGTGGCATCAAAGGTGCCAAGGGTCAGCGCGGTGATCAGCATGTGGTGCTGCGCATCGTCATGCCCCCGACCATCGACGACGATCTTGCTGCATTCTTCGAAAAATGGCGCGAGACGCATGCCTATGATCCGCACAGGAGGAATTGATGTCCCGCCACTATTCCGTTGAAGAAACTCTGGCTGTCGTCACCGATCTGACCGAAGTGGACCTGCAACGATATGTCGCTGTCGGCATCGTCAAAGCTGTCAGCTCGGATCGTGGGCCCATTTTTCGCGAAATCGACATCGCCCGCCTTAGCCTCCTGGTCGACCTGACCGAGGGTTATGCGCTGGATGATGAGGCGCTTGGGCTGGTGATGTCATTGCTGGATCAATTGAACGGGCTGCGTGCGGATATGCGCGCCATTCTGGATGCCGTTGGCCAAGAGCCGCCCGAAACCCGGCTGCGCCTGCGACAGGCCATCAACGAAGTTCGCGTCATCATCAGGGATTAGGGTCAGCGACCATCCCCGACGCAGACCGTTAGGTCATGGATCAGGCGAGGCCTTGGGGCCGTCATATTTCTGAAATGGTCCCGATACGGGATTGTTACGAAAACGGGGCATGACACGGGCAGAAATCCTGTCCGTGAGGCCAAAATGAACTTTCGTCTGACCCTTTGCTCGGTGCTTGCGCTGGCTGTGGCCGCACCGGCTTTTGCACAGACCACCTTCAACCGTATCTCGACCTTTGCCACGCTCGATAACATGGCCGAGGGCGAGGATAAGACGCGCCCGACCTCGGCAGAGATTATGACCGCCACACCAGATGGAAAGGTGCTGATCTATTCTGACAGCCCCCTTGGTGCGATCGGGCTTTTGGATATTGCTGATCCCAAAACGCCAAAGCCGCTTGGCAATATCGCCGTGGACGGCGAGCCGACGACGACGGTGGTGCTGGACCAGACAGCCTTTGTCGGGGTCAATACCTCTGAAAGCTATACCCAGCCCTCGGGCGCTTTGCGCAGTGTCTCATTGCTCGATCACAAGGTCATTGCCAGCTGTGATCTTGGCGGCCAGCCGGATTCGGTTGCGATTTCAGCCGATGGTTCGCGCCTTGCGATTGCGATTGAAAATGAGCGCGACGAAGAGGTGAATGAGGGCGCAATCCCGCAAATGCCTGCTGGTTTCGTGGTCTTGCTGCCGATCAAAGACGGTGCGGTTGATTGCGGCGGCAAGAAGGTGGTGGATCTGACCGGTCTGGCCGAGATCGCCCCCTCGGACCCCGAGCCGGAATTTGTCGCCTTCAATAGCCAAAACGAGGTCGTCGTCACCTTGCAGGAAAACAACCATATCGTTGTGATCGGGGCGGATGGGCAGATCCAGCATCACTTCAGTGCCGGTGCCGTCGACCTGACCCAGATCGATGTTGCAAAAGACGGCAAGCTGGATTTCACCGGAAAAATCGACGCGGTCAAACGCGAGCCCGACGGTGTGGCCTGGATCGATGACGCGCATTTTGCCACCGCCAATGAGGGCGATTGGCAAGGTGGCTCGCGCGGGTTCACGATTTGGAACAAGGACGGTTCGGTCGTCTATGAATCGGGCGCCGAATTCGAACATGAGATCATTCGCGCCGGGCACTATCCCGAAGGGCGTTCGGGCAAGAAGGGCGTTGAACCCGAAGGCATTACCTTTGGCGAATTTGATGGCCGAAAGCTGCTGTTTGTCGGGGCCGAACGCGCCAGCATGGTGGGCGTTTATGATCTTGGCGATCTGAGCGCCCCCAAGCTGGTCCAATTGCTGCCCTCGGGGATTGGTCCCGAAGGGCTGGTGACGATCCCGCAGCGCAATCTTTTCGCCACCGCTAATGAAACCGATCTGGGCGAGGATGGTGCAGCACGGGCGCATGTGATGCTGTTTGAACTGGCGCAGGGACAACCGGCCTATCCGATGGTTGTTTCCGACGCGGATCAGCTGATCGGCTGGGGCGCGCTGTCGGGTCTTGCGGTCGATCCTGAGGTTCCGACGGTGCTTTGGGCGGTCAGCGACAGTGTCTATAAGGATGAGCCTGCAATCTACCGCATCGACACCAGCAAACATCCCGCGGTGATCACCCAGAAAATCGTGGTCAGCCGTGATGGAAAACCGGCCGAGAAGCTGGACCTTGAGGGGATCGCCGCGGACGTCAAGGGCGTCTTTTGGCTTGCAAGTGAGGGGGATGCGAAAAAAGAGGTGCCCCATCAGGTTTTGCATGTCGATGCAACTGGCGCCATCCAGCAAAGCTTTGCCATGCCCGATGATCTGCTGAAAGGTCAGACCCGCTTTGGCATCGAGGGGATTGCCCTTCAGGGCGACAAGCTATGGCTCGCGGTTCAACGCGAATGGGAGGATGACCCCAAATCTCAGACCAAGCTGCTGCAACTTGATCCTGCAAGCGGAACCTGGTTGGGGCTGCGCTATCCGCTGGAAAGCGGCGAGGGCTGGGTGGGCCTATCGGAATTGGCGATCCACGGCGATTACGCCTATCTGATCGAGCGCGACAATCTGATCGGGCAGAAGGCAAAACTGAAGCAGATCACCCGCGTCGCCCTGTCGGAGATGGCCCCTGCGCCTTTGTCGGGTGAGCTGCCGGTGGTCCAGAAAGAGGTGGTGCGCGATCTGATCCCCGATCTGAAGCAATGGAATGGCTTTGTGCAAGATAAGGTCGAGGGGATGGCGATTGCCCCCGATGGCACGGTGCATCTTGTGACCGATAATGACGGTGTCGATGATGCCTCGGGCGAGACCCTGTACTGGCGGGTTCAACTGGGCCAGTAACATCGGCGGATCGGATGGATGGCTGCAAGAAAATGGCCGGGGTTCAGACCCCGGCCATTCCTATTTCTGATCCGTGGCCGTCGCGTCGGGCCTGCATGCCATATCTGCGCGCCGCTGGGGCAGGGATGCGATAATCCGGTCCCGACATGGCCCGGGCATCGTGCTCCAACGCGCAATTTCATCCATATTGCGCGCGCAGCCGATGCAAAATCCATGCGGGCCAATCTGGCAGATATTGATGCAGGGGCTGATCACTTTGGGCTATTTCAGGAATTGCAGCCGATCAAGCATCCCTTGCAGGATATAGCCCGCGGCGACCTGATCAATCACCTCGGCGCGGCGCTTGCGCGAGGTATCCGCCTCAAGCAGCGCGCGCTCGGCGGCAACCGTGGACAGACGCTCGTCCCAAAAGCCGATGGGCAGATCGGTCAGCTTTTCCAGATTGCGGGCAAAGGCGCGGGTCGATTGGGCGCGCGGCCCCTCGGAGCCATCCATATTGCGAGGCAGGCCCAGAACCAGGCCGACCAGCGCGCGCTCTTGCACGATTTTCAGCAAGGCCTTGGCATCGAGCGTGAATTTCTCGCGGCGGATCGTCGTGATGGGCGAGCCGACCTGCCGCAGGCTGTCGCTGACCGCCACGCCGATCGTCTTGGTGCCCAGATCAAGACCGGCGATGGCGCCAAATGGCGGCAGGGCGGCGGCGAAGTCTTCGGCGGCTTCGGTGATCATTCGGCCAATCCTGCTTTTTGCGCGGCATCGTTCACGGCAGTCAGGGCCTCGGGGACCGTGGCAAATCGTGTCTGCGCCTCGTGCCAGATGTTGCGGGCGTGATCGACGCGGCCAAGCACGGTCAGCGACGAGAGCAGCCGCGCCCATTCATCGGGCGTGCCGCCTTGTGTGGCAAGGCGCTGCTCAAGACCCTCGACCATGGCGCCAATCATATCCTGGCGTTGTTGCGGGGTCAGATCGCCTGCGGCGGCGACCGCATCCGCATCGGGGCCGGGCAGGGTGCTTGCCTCGGGTGGGGTGTAATTGGGCTCGTCGGCGAACCATGCCAGATCAAGGATCAGGGCGCGGATCGGCGCATTCCAAGGCGCGTCGGCAGGCCCTTGGGACAAAAGATTGGCCCAGATCGGAAAGGCGCGGTCGGGGCGACCATTCTGGATCTGCAAAAGCCCCGCCATATAGCGCGCCTGCGCATCGGCCGGGTCCAGCTTCAGCGCAGCTGCCAGCTCGACCTCGGCCTCGCGGGTGATCAGGCCGCCCGCAGCCTCGACCATCAGGGCGGCCAGACGGGCGTGATCTTCGGCGGTGGCGGTGTCACCTTTCAGCGAGACCAGATGGGCCTGAGCCTCTTTGGCGGCGACGAAGTTGCCAAGGCGCGATTCATGCTCGGCCAAAAGCTGCAAGCCTTGCTGATCGTCAGGACGCTCGGTCATGGCGGCGCGCAGCTTATCGATCAGCTCGCGATAGGCCGGGTCCGGGGTCGCAGGTTGGCTGGGCTTGGGGGCCGCAGCCTCGGCCTCGGCCTGACTGGGGCGATTGGCATAGCGCGTCTCAGCGGCGGCGATGCGCGCGGCAATCGGCGCATCTGGCAGCGTCGGCGCACCGATGCGATGGTACAGCGTAAAGGCCCCAATCAGGGTCAGCGCCAGCGCTGCAAGTGCCCAGATCCGCGCCGGTCCTGCGGTGGACTGGCTGCCTGCTTGCAGTTTCGCGTCGGCCTCGATCACCTTGCGGCCAATCTCGATGCGCAGACGCTCGGCGTCTTGGGGGCTGATGACGCCGCGGTCAAGGTCGCGCTCGACTTCGCGTAGCTGGTCGCGATAGACCCGCAGGTCATAGGCCGCTGCCGGTTCGGCTGCGGCGGTGGTGTCGCGCAGGAACGGGGCAAGTATCGCAAGGCCTACGGTAACCGCCAGTGCCGCGCAGATGATCCAGAACATTATATTCTCCTAGTGCTGCGGCACTAGATAGACCTTTTGGCCGCTTTGCAAAAGGCGCGTGCGCTGCGGCATTTCCTCCGAACGCAGCGGCAGGAGATCTGCGCCGGGCGTTGACGCAAAATCACTATCCTCGCGTCGCAAGCTGACTTGCCCGAAATCGCATCTCGCGACAGGGTTAAACCACACGAGTCGCCAGGGGTCCGAAGAATGTCCGATCAGCAGAATGCCCAATCCAAATCGGGCCGCTATTCCGTCTTTGCCATCGCACGCGAGGCCATGCGCCTGCACAGCGGCTGGCGCCGCGCTTGGGCCAGTCCACAGCCCAAGAAACGCTATCAGGTCGTTGTGGTTGGTGCCGGGGGCCATGGTTTGGCCACGGCCTATTATCTGGGCAAGAACTTCGGCATCACCGATGTGGCCATCATCGAAAAAGGCTGGCTGGGCGGCGGTAACACCGGGCGGAACACCACCATTATCCGCTCGAACTATCTGCAAGATCCATCCGCCGCGATCTATGACAAGGCTTTGAAACTTTATGAAAACCTGTCGCAGGATCTGAACTACAACGTCATGTTCAGCCCACGTGGCCTGTTGATGCTGGCGCAGACCGAACACGAGATCCGCGGCTATAAGCGCACGGCGCACGCCAATATGCTGCAAGGGGTTGCGACCCAGTATATCGACGCCAAACGCGTGAAGGAACTGGTGCCGATCATCAATATCGACGGGCCACGCTATCCGGTGCTGGGGGCGCTTTACCAAGAGCGCGGCGGCACGGCGCGCCATGACGCGGTTGCCTGGGGCTATGCACGGGCGTGTTCCGATATGGGGATGGATATCATCCAGAACTGCGAAGTTACCGGCATCGAGACCGAGGCGGGGCAGGTCAAGGCCGTCAACACCGGCAAGGGCCGGATTGAATGCGACAAGCTGGCGCTGGTGGTCGCGGGCCATTCCTCGCATCTGGCCGAGATGGCGGGCTTTCGTTTGCCCATCGAATCAATCGCATTGCAGGCGCTGGTCAGCGAGCCGATCAAGCCCTGCTGCGATGTGGTGATCATGGCCAATACGGTTCACGGCTATCTGTCGCAATCCGACAAGGGCGAGATGGTCATCGGCGGCGGCACGGATGGGTTCAACAACTATACCCAACGCGGCTCGTGGCACCATGTCGAGGAAACCGTGCGTGCCTTGGTCGAAACCTTCCCGATGCTGTCGCGCCTGAAGATGCTGCGTCAATGGGGCGGGATCGTCGATATGACGGGCGACCGCTCTCCGATTTTGTCGAAAACCCCGGTTGGAAATATCTTCGTCAACTGTGGCTGGGGCACGGGCGGGTTCAAGGCGATCCCCGGCTCGGGCTGGGCCATGGCCGAGCTGGTGGCCAAGGGCCAACCCGGACCTTTGGCCGCGGAATTCGGGCTAGAGCGTTTCGTCGAAGGTCGCTTCATTGACGAAAGCGTTGCCGCCGGGGTGGCGCATTGATGGCCAGCCGTCAAAATATTGCCACTTTGCCATGGCTTGGGCTCTTGCCTGCGGCGCTTTGTCGCAGCGCGCAAAACCACGCTTCTGGCTCAGATGAAAATCGGCAGGAATTAGCCTGCCGTTGGCAAGATTTTATTGGCTGTGGAACAATTTACGCCCCTCTGACATTCTTTTGCCGACATCCCTTCCTTATGGAGAGCATTACATGGCCGATCCGCAGAACAAATCGAGCAACGGACTTATCATCGGCATCGTTGTCGTCGTCGTCCTTGCTTTGGGCTGGTACTGGTACAGCAGCAAAAATGCCGCGACTGAAACCGTCGTCGAAACTCCCGCGGCAACCACACCTGCTGCACCAGAGGCGTCTTCGGAAACTCCGGCACCTTCCGGCACGACCGCAACCGAGCCCGCAACGACCGAGCCTGCTGCAACCGAGCCTGCTGCAACCGAGCCTGCCGCGACCGAGCCTGCAACCACTGAGCCTGCAACGACCGAGCCCGCTCCGGCTGCTGGCACGACCGCTCCGGCAAGCAACTGATCTTTGCGCCCCGCGCTTTTGTAAGCGGGGCGACAAAATCCGGGGGCAATCTCTGCCCCCGGCGCAACTGCCGCCTTTGACGCCGAACAGCTTTCGGCATGGGCAAGGGCGTGCTTGGCCGATGACGGCTTTTGGGTTGACCGCTTTGCACGGTCCCCGGCCATCGGTCTTTTGCCTTCAAACATCTCAGGTTTCGGTGATTTCGGCCCGGATTATTCGGCGCGATTTCGCTGATGCAAGCGCTGCACATTCCCGGCTTGGCCAGCTTGGCTTTGGCCGGCCCAGGGTTGGTTGCGCGGCCTTTGGTCAGGGTGTTCGTGCCGCTGACGACGAAGCCTTTCCCCGTTTATGGCGCGATATGGTGCCCCGATATTTTGCCGGGCCGCATCCTGTTGCCCAGCCTACCTATGTCCAGCCTGCCTATATCCAGCCCGCCGCCGAAGGAGTGACGCCATGCTGACTTTGACCTGTCCCTATTGCGGTGTGGCCGCCGAAGAAACCGAGTTTCAGCCGGGCGGCGAGGCCCATCTCAAGCGCTTTGGTCCCGGTTCCAGCGATCAGGAATTCGAGGCCTATCTTTTCGCGCGCAAAAACCCCAAAGGCGTTCACTTTGAGCGCTGGCGCCATGCCTATGGCTGCGGCAAGTGGTTTTTGACGGCGCGCGATACCGCCACATTGCAGGTTTTTGGCAGCTACCGCGCCCAGAACCCATCCCCCACCCCCGAGATTGTCGCAGCGATCCGCGCCGCGCGTCCCGATTGGCACCCCGATGGGGAGGCCGCGCCCGCAACCTCAGCTGAAAGCCATCCCGCATGAGTGACCACGGACCTTTCCGCCTGTCATCGGGCGGTCGCCTGATCGACCGCGCCTATCAATTGCCCTTCCGCTTCGATGGACGCCAGCTGCGCGGGCTCGAGGGGGATACCCTGGCCTCGGCTTTGCTGGCCAGCGGGCAGCTGATGATGGGGCGTAGCTTCAAATACCACCGCCCGCGTGGCCCGGTGTCCAGCGGCGCCGAAGAGCCCAACGCGCTGTTAGGGCTGGGGCAGGGCGGCCGGTTCGAGCCGAACCAGCGCGCCACCACCACGCCTTTGGTCGCCGGCATGCTGACCACCAGTCAGAATGCATGGCCCAGCCTGAATTTCGACATCGGCGCGATCAACAACAAGCTTTACCGTTTCTTGCCGGCGGGCTTTTACTACAAGACCTTCATTCACCCGCGTCCGGCCTGGAAACATCTGTTCGAGCCGATCATCCGCCGCTCGGCAGGATTGGGCAAAGCGCCGACTCAGAAAGACCCCGACAGCTATGAGCAGGCCTATGCCTTTGCCGATATCGTCGTGGTGGGTGGCGGCATCGCCGGGCTAGAGGCCGCACGCCGTCACGGGCTGGATGGCAAAACGGTCGTGGTGTTAGAGCAAAGCGGCCATTGGGGCGGGCGCACGCCCACCGATCATCCGCAAGGCGCGGCCCAGATTAAGGCGCTGGTGGATGCCCTTGCAGCCATGCCCAATGTCACCATGCGGCGCAATACCATGGCGACAGGGCTTTATGATCACGGCTATCTGCTGGCACGCGAGGCCTTGGCCGATCACGACCCCAATCAAGGCATTGCTCGCCAGCGCCTGTGGCGCATTCGTGCAGGCCATGTCATCACCGCGACGGGCGCGCTGGAACGCCCGCTGGCATTTGCGGGCAATGATGTGCCCGGCGTCATCTTGGCAGGCGCGGTTCGCGATTTCATCGATCTATACGGGGTCGCGCCGGGGCGTCGCATCGTGGTCGTGACCAATAACGACGATGCCTATCGCACTGCGCTGACGGCGCTGGATGCAGGGCTTGAAGTTCCGGTCATTCTGGATGCACGCAAAAACGCAAACGGGCCTTTGATCGAGATGGCGCGCCAGCGCGGCATTCGTATCCTCAACGGCTCGGCCATTGCCGGGATCAAGGGCTCGAAAGCGGTCGAGGGCGTCAAGATCTGCGATCAGATGGGTTCGGGTCAGGTCCTTGAGACAGTCGAGGCCGATTGCGTTGCCATGTCGGGCGGCTGGTCGCCGGTCGTGCATCTGTGGTCGCACTGCGGCGGCAAGCTGAACTGGGATGCAACCCAGTTGATGTTTGCCCCCGATCCCAACCGACCGCCCACCGGCGCGGATGGCAAGGCCATGGCCAGCGCGGTAGGTGCGGCGGCGGGCGACCTGCGGGTTGCAGGCTTGACCGATGCCGTCGACGAATCGCCGATCATGGCCGTCTGGATCATGCCCGAACATGCTACGCGCCAGATGCGCTTTAAGATGTGGTTGGATTTTCAGAACGACGTCAAAGTCTCGGATGTTCAGCTTGCGGCGCAAGAAGGCTACGAAAGTGTCGAGCATACCAAGCGCTACACCACGCTTGGCATGGCGACGGATCAGGGGAAGCTGTCGAATATCAACGGCTTGGCTATTTTGTCTGATGCATTGTCCCAGCCCATACCGGCAACCGGGACCACGACATTCCGCCCCACCTATACGCCGCTGACCCTTGGCACGATCGCCGCCGAGGCCCGCGACGAGATCTTTATCCCGCTGCGCAAGACGGCCATCCACGGCTGGCACGAAAGCCACGGCGTCCATTGGGAGCCTGTGGGCCTGTGGCGGCGGCCTTATTGCTATCCGGTCGCTTCGGAAAGCCATTCCGAGTCAGTCGCGCGCGAGGTTCTTGCCGTGCGCGGCGGGGTCGGCACATTGGATGCCTCGACCTTGGGGAAAATCATCGTCAAAGGCCCGGATGCGGGCAAGTTCCTTGACATGATGTACACCAACATGATGTCGAGCCTGCCGATCGGTAAATGCCGTTATGGCCTGATCTGCACCGAGAACGGCTTTCTGACCGATGACGGCGTGGTTGCGCGCCTGTCTGAAGATAGCTGGCTGGTTCACACCACCTCGGGTGGGGCAGACCGCATCCATGGCCATTTCGAGGATTGGCTACAGTGCGAATGGTGGGATTGGCAGGTCTATACCGCCAATGTCACCGAGCAATGGGCGCAAATCGCGGTTGTTGGTCCCAAGGCGCGCATCTTGCTAGAGCGGCTGGGCGGCATGGATCTGTCGGCGGAAAAACTGCCGTTCATGGGCTGGGCCGAGGGACAGTTGGCGGGGATCCCTGCGCGCGTCTTCCGCATCAGCTTTTCGGGCGAGCTGTCCTTCGAGGTGGCCGTTCCCGCCAATCGCGGGCTGGAGCTTTGGGAAAAGCTGCATGAGTTGGGCCGTGATCTGGGTGTCACGCCTTATGGCACCGAGGCAATGCATATCATGCGCGCCGAAAAGGGCTTTATCATGATCGGCGACGAAACCGATGGCACGGTGATCCCCCAGGATCTGGGCCTTGGCTGGGCGATTTCCAAGAAAAAGGACGATTACATTGGCAAGCGCGCCCAAGAGCGCAGCCATATGGCCTCGGCTGATCGATGGAAACTGGTCGGGCTGGAAAGCCTTGATGGCCGCATGATCCCGGATGGGGCCTATGCCATGGCCGAAGGGCATAACGCCAATGGTCAGCGCAAGACGCAGGGGCGGGTGACATCGACCTATATTTCGCCAACTCTGGGCAAGCCGATTGCGATGGGGCTGGTGCATCACGGGCCAGATCGCATGGGTGATGTGCTGGAATTCACCAACCCCGGCGGCGAGCCGGTCAAGGCGCGCATCGTCGATCCGGTGTTTTTTGACAAAGAAGGGACGCGGGCCAATGGCTGAGGCACTTGCAACCATTACCGATGTTCAGGATCTGGGCATGATCCAGATCCGGGCCGACCTGGACGCGCAGGGGCAGGCGATTGCTGCCGCAGCGGGCGTCGCTTTGCCCGATCAGGCGCGCATTTCGATGACGGGGACGCGCGTGCTTGGCTGGATGTCGCCTGATGAGCTGCTTTTGGTCGTGCCAATCGCCGAGGTTGGTCCGACGCTGGCGGCGCTTCAGGATGCTGTGGCAGATGCCCATGCCCTGATCGTCGATGTCTCGGATATGCGGGCGGTTTTTGATGTGATCGGGGGGCGGGCGGCACAGGTGCTGGCCAAGTTGTCGCCGACGGATTTCGGGAAACTGCCAAGCGACGGGTTGCGGCGCACGCGCCTTGCGCAGGCGGCCTGCGGCATCTGGCCAATCGCGAATGGTTATCGCGTCATCGGCTTTCGATCGGTCAAGGATTACATGCGTGGCATCCTGACGGCAGCGGCCACCCCCGGCAGCCAGCTTGATCCGCGTTAAGGCCGATTTGGCGCAAATTGCAGATTGAACCTGCGGGCAAAGGCGTCAAAGCCTTTGCCTTGCGTGGCTTGGCGGCTATGCATGAGGGATCGTTTCCCCAAAGCAGTCAGAGGTTAGCATGAAAAGCCACCCGATCGCCGCCTTTGCCTGCGCCATTCCCCTGTTGATCTATTCGCAGACCGCGGGGCTTGCAGCACCCACAACACAGCAATCCCCCACAAGCCCCGTTCCACCACCGGTTGCCATGCTTTGCGCCTTTGAGGACAAGGGCTATAGCGGTTGGGTGCCTGAAATCGTCATGCTGACCCGTCAGCACAACGGGCGCATCGAGGTTTTTGACCCGATTCTGCAATCGCTGGTTGGTAAGCCGATCAAAGCCGTTGTGGTTCAGGACAATCGGCGAGAACGCACCTATGGCTGGGCTCTGGCCGGGGTGCGCAACGCCTCGGGCCAATGGAGCGAGCGCATCGACTTTCGGCTGATCCTGCGCAAATCCGACGCGACGGCCCAGATGGAAGTGACGCCCAAAGGCTATGATAACGTGATCACCGGACGCGGGATTTGCGGCAATCCCTGAAGGGCTTGCACGGCGTTGTGGGATTGCCCGATACGCTTTCGTTGGCGCCACCGCAGTGCCATTCTGGGCACCAGCGGAACCTGAATATCCGCGAAACGTTAACCCCGGGACAGCGGGTCTTTCACCCGCGCCTGACCTGTGCCAGAGATAGCGCAGCCAATTCATTGAAAGGGTATCGAAAATGGCCTTCACGCTTCCCGATCTTCCTTATGCCCACGACGCGCTTGCTGCTGGTGGTATGTCCAAAGAGACCCTCGAATTCCACCACGACAAGCACCACAAAGCCTATGTGGACAAGCTGAACGAGCTGGTCGCCGGCACCGAATGGGAAGGCAAAAGCCTCGAAGACATCGTCAAAGGCACCTATAACAAAACCGCAGTGGCGCAGAATGGCATCTTCAACAATGCCAGCCAGCACTGGAACCACGCGCAGTTCTGGGAAATGATGGGTCCGAACAACCACGCCATTCCGGGCAATTTGGAAAAGGCGCTGACCGAATCCTTCGGCTCGGTCGATGATTTCAAAAAGAAATTCTCGGAAGCCGGCGTCGGCCAGTTTGGTTCGGGTTGGGCTTGGCTGGTCAAGAATGCGGACGGCAGCCTTGCCATCACCAAGACCGAAAACGGCGTGAACCCGCTGTGCTTTGGCCAGACCGCGCTTTTGGGCTGCGACGTCTGGGAGCACTCCTATTACATCGACTTCCGCAACGCGCGTCCGAAGTATCTGGAGAACTTCCTGAACAATCTCGTGAACTGGGAAAACGTCGCCTCGCGCATGTAATTCCAGCCTTACGGCAAAACTTTGGGCCTGTCGGATGCGAATCCGGCAGGCCTTTTGATTTTTAGGCGTATTTCCGATCAGCGATGTCGGGGACAAGGAACCAAATCCCCCAGCGGCTGGTTCGACCACAAGACGGCGCAAGGTGATCCCCACGGGCCTTTGGCGGGCCAGCCAAGGGGGCATCAAGCGCAAGGATGGTGGTTGAGGGTAAGGTGTTGGTGCACAAACAAGCGGCAAGGCAGGGGGGCAGGGTTTCACCCCGAGCCCTGATTGCGGGTCTGGCAGCAGGGATGGTCGCGGGTCTTGTCGCCGGGTTGGCCATGCATTCTCGCTGGTCCTTTGCACAATATCGCCTGAGGGTCGTCAGATGGCGGGTGCAGCCCGCAGATTGGCTTGGTCGTGATCCGATCCGTATCGTCGTGCTGTCGCGCCTGCATCTAAGCGCAACCCCCTCGGGGCTGCGCCGATTGGGGGCAATTGTCGCACGTATCAATACATTGGCCCCAGATATGGTTATCATCCTTGGCCATCCCCGTATGACGATCGCGCGGCCAAGGCAGGCGTTGGATCCAGATCGTGCGCGCGCGGCATTGGCCACTGAACTTTCTGGGCTTACGGCGCCGCGAGGGCGCTTTGCTTTGGTTGCCCCTTCGCCAAGCGATGCACCCGGCTGTGAGGACAGCACGCCGCTGGGGCGCGAGCTTTTGACGGCGGCGGGATTTATGATGCTTGACGGTCGTGCGGTGCCAATTGGTGGCGCAGAGCGGGGCTTTTGGCTGCTTGGTCTTGGCTTGTCAGAGGATGCAAAGCCGAACGTCTCAATGTCTTGCCCCCAAGGAAAAGGCGCTTGGGATGGGACTGCTGATCGCGACAAAGGGTCCGATTGTGACGATCCCGTCGACTGCAATGACGCTGTTGATCGCGACCAAGCTGCTGATCGCGACAGTGATGCGGATGACCAAGTGGACCGCCTTGAGGCCGCCCGCGATGCCGCATTTGCTCAGATGGACCGCGCAGCCCTTGAGGCGCCTTTGGCGCAGGTCACATCTGATGCCCCGGTCGTGCTGGCCAGCCGCTTTCCCGAGGTTTTTGCCCAGCTTGATGGTTTAAGCCATCCGATCTCGGTGGTGCTGTCGGGGCAGGATGGGGGGCGGGCCTTGGGCATTGGTGGCCCGGTGCCTTTGAGCATGGACCGCGGGCGCGATGTCTATGGGTGGGGCCGCTATGATGAAAGTGGGCGTACGCTGATCGTGTCGGGGGCAATGTCAGGGCAAGCCCAACATCCGCGCGCCGGGCTTTGGCCCGAGATCACATTGATTGAACTGTCCGAGCCTCGGGGGTGGTAAGGCGTGGATCATGGCGATGCGCCCATCCCGGTGCCTGATGCTCCTGCGTCGCGCCTTTGGCTCAAGCCGCCCGCACCTCAAGGTCCGGGTCCTTTGGGCGAACCCGGCTGCATGTCTGGGGCTGCGGTCGCAGAACGGATCACCACCCATGCATCAGGCGTCGCGCCGCCGCATCACCTTTCACGCACAATGACGCGCCTGATTTGCTTGCGCCATTGGCAAAAGACCCCAACCCCGTATAGAAGAACGGCTAAAGCAGGAAGGGACGGGCATGGCCAACCAGAACGACAGTTTCATCGATGAAGTGACGGCGGACCTGCGGCGGGATCGCTTGTTCATCGCCACAAAGCGCTATGGCTGGATTGTCGTGCTTGGGATCGTCGGCTTGGTCGGCGGGACCGCCTGGTATGAATATTCCCGCAGCCAGGACCGCGCCGAGGCGCAGGCTTGGGGTGACAGCATTCTGGCCGCCGAAACTGCGGCTGATCCCGTCACTGCGCTGGACGCCGTCGATGCGGGCGGATCAAGCGGGCGGCGTGCGGTTACCGGAATGCTGGCCGGCGGGGCTGCTGCGGATGCGGGCGATGCTGCAAAAGCTGTGGCCGAGTTGCGCGCCGCCGCCGAGGCTGCGGGCAATGCTGACCCGATCTTGCGCGATCTCGCGCTGCTCAAGGCTGTGACGGCGGCTGGTCCGGCGATGGGCGCGGCGGAACGGGATGCGCTTTTGGCCGATCTGTCCAAACCGGGCGCGCCGTTCGAACTGCTGGCGCTTGAACAAAAGGTCGTGGCGTTGATTGCGGCCAACCGCAATGATGATGCGGTGACACTGATCCGCCAGATCCAGAAGAAAGACGGCCTGTCTGAACCGCTGCGTCGTCGCCTGGGTGAAATGATGATTACGCTTGGCGCCGAAGCCGAGCCTCAGGGCGGTGCGGCCCAGACGGTTCCCGCCTCTGCCGCCATGCCGACCCCGCCTGCCAACTGACGGCCGCGCGCCGTACGTGCCTTATGAGGAGACAGTGATGACGAGGATCGCCCTGATTGCCCTATTGGCAGGGACTGTTGCTTTGGCAGCCTGCGCCGAGCGCGAGTTGATTTTGCCGGGCGAACGTCTGGATCCGCGCGCTGTGTTGTCGCCTGATGGGCCAGCCCTTGAGGGTGCGGCATCGCCCACCGGATCAGCCGTCTCTTTGCCGGGGGTGCGCGCCAATTCGGAATGGAGCCAGCGCGCGGGTAATGCCCAGCATTTCGCGGGCAACCTTGCCATCGGCTCGGGCAATCAGCCGATCTTTACCGCCAATATCGGCCAGGCCGCCGATCGCGGTCACCGCATCACCGCCGAGCCTATCGTTGCAGGCGGATTGGTCTTTACGCTGGACAGCCGCGCGCGGGTGACTGCCACCACGACCTCGGGCCAGCCTGCCTGGACGTCCAATCTGGTTGCCGTGGGCGAAGTGGGCGACAGCGTCTCGGGGGGCGGGCTTGCCTATGAGGGGGGGCGGCTTTTTGTCACCACCGGATATGGCGAGCTGGTCGCGCTTGACGCGCGCAGCGGCGGGGTGATCTGGCGCCAGCGCGTCGACGCGGTCATCAGCGGTGCGCCAACTGTGGCCAATGGCACGGTGTTTGTGAATGCGCGCAATGCGACGGGTTGGGCTGTGCGTGCAAGCGATGGCAAGACCTTGTGGCAGGTCGGCGGCACGACCGCGGTTGCTGGGGTCATGGGCTCGTCCGCGCCGGTCGTTTCGGGAACGACGGTGGTCTTTCCCTTCGCCTCGGGCCAGTTGCTAGCCGCAGATACGCGGAGCGGTGAACAGCTGTGGAGCGCGCAGGTCGCGGGCTCGCGCAAGGGACGCGCCATTGCGCTTTTGCGTGACATGACCGGAGATCCCGTAATCTCGGGTAACCGTGTCTTTGCCGGGACGTCCTCGGGCCGGATGGCGGCTTTCGACTTGACGAGCGGCGTGGAAGCGTGGAATGCCCGCAACGGGGCGGCAAATCCCCCGGTTCCTGCTGGGAACTCGGTCTTTGCCATCAACGATCAGGCTCAGCTTGTCCGGTTGGACGCCAGCAATGGTGCCACCGTCTGGAACGTAAGCCTGCCCGAATTTACGACGGCCAAGGTCAAGAAGCAGGCGCAGGTCTTTGCGCATTTCGGACCGACATTGGCTGGAAACAAACTCTATGTCGCATCCAGCGACGGTGTCTTGCGCATCTTTGACCCGGCAACGGGATCGCTGATCGGGCAGGGCAATATCCCCGGTGGGGCGGCCACTGCGCCCGTCGTCGCTGGACAGACCCTTTATATCGTGACCCGCTCGGGTCAATTGGTTGCATATCGCTAATGAGCTTTACACTCGCCATCGTCGGACGGCCCAATGTCGGCAAGTCCACCCTGTTCAACCGCCTTGTTGGCAAGCGTCTTGCGCTGGTCGATGACCAGCCCGGCGTGACCCGCGACCTGCGCGAAGGGCAGGGCCGCCTTGGCGATCTGCGCTTCATCGTCGTGGATAGCGCCGGCCTTGAGATGGTCGAGGATGACAGTCTTCAGGGCCGGATGCGGCGGCTGACCGAACGCGCTGTCGAAGAGGCCGATGTTTGCCTTTTCGTCATCGATGCGCGTGTCGGCGTCACCGCGGCAGATGAATATTTCGCCGAGATCCTGCGCCGCCGTGCCAAGCACGTCATCCTTGCCGCCAACAAGGCCGAAGGCCGCGCCGGTGAGGCAGGCGTGCTTGAGGCTTATGCCCTTGGTCTGGGCGAGCCGTTGCGCATCTCGGCCGAACATGGCGAGGGGATGGATGACCTTTACCGCGTCCTGATGCCATTGGCCGATCATTTCACCGAAATGAACGTCCAGCAGGTTCCTGAAACCGATGTCGTCATCGATGGTGACATCGACGAGGAAGACGATGAAAGCTGGCGGCCCTCGGCGCAAAAGCCGCTGCAGCTGGCGGTGATCGGGCGACCCAATGCCGGTAAATCGACGCTGATCAACAAGATCATCGGCGAAGATCGCCTGCTGACTGGCCCCGAAGCTGGCATCACGCGCGATTCGATTTCGGTCACAACCGATTTTCTGGGCACGCCGATGCGGATCTTTGATACCGCCGGTATGCGCAAACGCGCCCGCGTCACCGAAAAGCTGGAAAAGCTTTCCGTGGCGGACGGGCTGCGGGCTGTGCGCTTTGCCGAGGTTGTGGTCGTGCTGCTGGATGTCGACATCCCGTTCGAGCAACAGGATCTGCGCATTGCCGATTTCGCGGAAACCGAAGGTCGTGCCGTGGTTATTGCCGCCAATAAATGGGATCTTGAAGAAGATAAGCCCAAAAAGCTGAACGAGCTGCGCGAGGCCTTCGAGCGTTTGTTGCCGCAGCTGAAAGGCGCGCCGATGGTGACGGTTTCGGCCAAAACCGGCAAAGGGCTGGACCGGCTTCATGCCGCGATCCTGAAAGCGCATGAGGTTTGGAACCGTCGCGTGCCGACCGGGCGCCTGAACCAATGGCTGACCGCCATGACCGAGGCCCACCCCCCACCGGCCCCCGGTGGTCGCCGCATCCGTCTGCGCTATATCACGCAGGTCAAGACGCGCCCGCCAGCCTTTGTCGTCATGGCGACGCATACCGACAAGCTGCCTGATTCCTATGCGCGTTATCTGGTGAACGGGCTGCGGATGGACTTTGATATGCCCGGCACTCCGATCCGCTTTACCTTCCGCGATCAGGGGACGAAGAACCCGTTTAAGCATAAGGCAAGCAAGATCAATCAATCGGGCGCGCTGTCCAAGCACCGCACCCGGCAAAAACCCAAGGGCGACGCCTAAGGTTTTCGTACTCAGGCAGTGCAGGCTGTGATCAGGTCGTGACCCTGATCACAGCCACGCCGACATAGGTGATGGCCAGAACCGCTGCGGTCGCAACTGCTGCATCCGAGCTGATCGATGCCATCGCCATTCCCAAAAGCCCCCACATCACGGTAACGCTATAGCTGAACGGCGAGCCCAGATGCAGCTGGATATTGGCTGCGGCAATGGCGCAAATCAGCAGTGCAACCAGCCCCGACAAAGTCGCCGACGTACCCAGATTGCGCTCGAGCAGCGTGGCAAAGACCGCACAGGTCACCAAAGTGGCCCAGCCCGCGAGAATCCCCAAGGTCATGCTGACAGGCTGGGTCTTTTGGCTGCTTGGCCGGATCATGGCCGCAGCTAGGATCATGGCCAGCATCAATGCGGCCAGCACAAAGCCCAACATCGGACGCAAGGGAAAAATCCAAGGCCACACCGTGGCCAAGGCCAAGCCTGCGATTAGGGCGGCAACCTCCAGCGGCGGCGGGGCGATCTTTGGGCGTGGGGCGATGACCGCAGCCTGATATTGCGTGCTGGCGCCGGGATTGGTTTCGGGATTGGCATCGACCCAATTCAGCAGATTATCCTGAGCCTCGGCCATCAGGGTCAGGCTTTTGCTTGCGGTGTCGCGGGGCGCGGGGGATGCCGGTAGGGGGCGGGCGTAAGATCCCGCGGCATGGTCAGATCCGCCTGCCAGTTGCAGCACATAAACCGCTGCCGCAAGCCAGACCGTGATCAACAACGCCCAAAAAAGCGGGCCGGGTGGGTTCAGGAACAGCTCTGACAAGGGCACCCTGGTGATGGGCGCGCTATCAAAGCCACCAGGCTCATAGGCTGAATAGCTGCTGCTTGGATGCAAGGACAGGTCGCTAAATGGCACTGTCTCGCCTGACGGTGTCGGCATCTGCATTTCTTGTTGTGTCAGAAATCGCGGATCATCCGACAGCAGGGCATAGCAAAGGCTGCTTAGGATAAACAAGCAGGCGAAAAGGGAAGTCAGGATGCGTGCTGCGTGCTTCATATTAGGAAAACGCAGCCACTAGGTGGAAGTTTCCACCCGCCGTGCCAGCATTGCCGCGCGCCCACGAAGCCGTGAGCGCGCGGCCTTGTCTCAACGCAATTGGCCGTCGGCGCCAAGTACGGTTTTGCCACCCAGATAGGGGTGCAGCGCCTCTGGCAAAGTGACCGAGCCATCGGCCTGCTGACCATTTTCCAGCACCGCAATCAGCGTGCGCCCGACCGCCAGCCCCGAACCGTTCAGCGTATGGACGAATTCGGGCTTGCCGCCTTCACTGGGGCGATAGCGCGCATTCATGCGCCGGGCCTGAAAATCGCCGCAATAGCTGACCGAGCTGATCTCGCGGTATTTGTCCTGACCGGGCAGCCAGACCTCTAGGTCATGGGTGATGCGTGCGCCAAATCCCATATCGCCGGTGCAAAGCAGCATGGTGCGATAGGGCAGGCCCAGCTTCTCCAGAACCGCCTCGGCGCATCCGGTCATGCGGGCATGTTCCACTTCGCCGCTTTGTGCATCGGTGATCGAGACCATCTCGACCTTCTCGAACTGGTGCTGTCGCAGCATGCCGGTTGTGTCGCGACCTGCACTGCCTGCTTCCGAGCGGAAACATTGGCTATGGGCCACCATACGGCGCGGCAGGCTTGCATGTTCGACCAGGTCGCCGTTGACGGTATTGGTCAGCGTGACTTCCGAGGTCGGGATCAGCCACCAACCTTCGCGGGTTTGATAGCTGTCCTCGCCGAATTTGGGCAATTGGCCCGTGCCAAGCATCATCTCGGACAGGACCAGAACCGGGGCCCATGTCTCGTTCAGGCCATGCTCTTCGATGTGCAGATCCAGCATAAACTGGGCCAATGCGCGATGGATGCGGGCCACGCCACCTTTCATGACGACAAAGCGCGCCCCCGAAAGCTTCGCGGCGGTCTCGAAATCCATCCCGGGTTTGACGCCGGCAATCTCGAAATGCTCAAGCGGCTTGAAATCCAGCGCGCGCGGGTTGCCCCAGCGGCGGATCTCGACGTTATCGGCCTCATCCTTGCCCTCAGGAACGCGGTCCAAGGGCATGTTGGGTAGGCTGATCAGCAGATCGCGCAGTTCGACATCCAGCTGAGCTGCCTCGACTTGCAAGGCTGCGGTTTCGTCTTTCTTGGCGCTGACAAGGGCGCGAAGGCGCTCGAATTCGGCGTCATCACCCCGGCCTTTTGCGGCCCCAGCCTCTTTGCTGGCCTTGTTTTGCTCGGCCTGCGCCGCTTCTGCTGCCGAAATTTTGGCACGGCGCGTACTGTCAAGTGACAAGATGGACGACGAAAGCGCCTCCAGCCCACGGCGCGCAAGCGCGGTGTCAAAAGCTGCGGGGTTGTCGCGAATGGCGCGGATGTCGTGCATGACGATGCTTCCTTTGCGTGCCTGTCCTGTCTGTGCCCGGCTCTTGCCGAACAGCAATTGCCATAGCGCAAGCAAGCCACGGGGAAAAGCCGTCTCACCCCAAGCCCCGCCGAGGGCGCGAAAAAAGCCACAAGTCAAGACCGCAAGGCAAGGCCGCAACAACAGGGCGGCATGCGTTTGATTATCGCAAACCCGCGCCCGCGGATTTCAGCATGTCCGATAGTGTGCGGTAAAATGCATCCGCACCGGGATAGCCCTCGATCCTCTCCAGCTCGATCCCGCCGCGAACCAGAACAAAGGTCGGCGTTAGATGCGGTCGGCGCGCCAATACCAGCCCATCTGGCCAGGGCCCGTCGATCGCCACCTCGACCAAGGGGGCGCGTCGTCCAGGATCGGATTGCGCATAGCCCGGCCCGACCTCACGACGCCACGCCGCGCAATAAATGCAGCCGCGCTGCACCGCCATGATCAGCTGAAACGAACCAGACCCGGACGCAGCCTCGGCCCGGTGTGACCGCCCAACGCCCGCCAAAGCCCCACTGGCCAAAGCCACACTGGCAAGAATGATGCCGCGCCGATCGATCATCCCAACCTCCTCTAGCTTGCTTACAGCTAATGCCCATGCCCCGCCGCGACAACTGCTGCCGCTTGCGCAATGGCTCACGCCTGCGTCAGCATGCATTCGCGGCTTTTGCCGATCTGCTGCGTTTACTTGTCTGCCATGTCGAAATATCCACGGGGGTGCGGGGGCAGTCGGCCCCCGTCTGTCTCACCGGCTGTCAAAGCCGCTTTGATAACAGGGGGATTGCATGGATGAGCTGACACAGGGGCTTATAGAGGGCAATCGTCGCCAGCTGTCACGTGCGATTACGCTGATCGAAAGCACGCGCCCCGATCACCGGGCCCGCGCTTTGGCGCTTTTGGCAGAGCTGCCACCACGGCAAGCATTACGCATCGGCCTCTCAGGCACGCCCGGCGTCGGTAAATCCACCTTTATCGAGGCTTTTGGCAAAATGCTGACCGGGGCAGGGCTGCGGGTCGCGGTGCTTGCGGTCGATCCCTCATCGGCACGTTCGGGCGGCTCGATCTTGGGCGACAAGACCCGGATGGAGACCCTGTCGCGCGATCCCAATGCCTATATCCGCCCCTCTCCGTCGCGCAGCGAGCTGGGGGGCGTTGCCCGCCGCACCCGCGAGGCAGTCAGGCTTTGCGAGGCCGCAGGCTATGACATCATCTTGATTGAGACGGTGGGCGTTGGCCAATCGGAAACTCTGGTCTCGGAAATCAGCGATCTTTTCATCTTGCTGCTGGCCCCGGCGGGCGGGGATGAGCTGCAAGGGGTCAAGCGCGGCATTATGGAAATGGCCGATCTGGTCTTGATCAACAAGGCCGATGGAGAGCTGCTTTCGACTGCGCGGCGTACGGTTGCCGATTACGCAGGTGCCTTGCGATTGCTGCGCAAGCGCCCACAAGACCCCGATGGCTTCCCCAAGGCCCTGCCGGTGTCGGCCTATACCGGCGAGGGATTGGCGACAGCCTGGCAAAATATGCAATATCTCGAGGAATGGCGGCGCAGTCAGGGCCATTTTGCCACCCGCCGCGCCGATCAGGCCCGCCATTGGTTCATGGCAGAGCTGCGGGCAGGCATTCTGGCGCAGCTTGAGCAGCCCCATATTCAGCGCCAGCTGCATGATCTGGGCGATGCGGTTGCGCGGGGTGATCTTGCCCCCGATCAAGCGGCGACGCAGATGCTGGATCAACTTGGCCTCGGCCCGTCACAGCCGTGAGCATGTCAGGCTCGACCGCTGACCACCCTCTCACTGACCCGCATCTGGCAAGCCAGCCGCTGGACGTGTTTGCATGGCTGGCACAACACCAGCAGGTGGGACGCTGCCCCCAGACGCAAGCCCCAAGCCGATTTACCGCCTGTCTGATCGATACCCCTTTGGGCGAGATGGTGGCGGTCGGAGATCCCGAGGGGCTGCATCTTCTGGAATTTACCGATCGCAAGATACTGGGCGCAACGCTGGCGCGTCTAGCCGTGAAAGGCGGGATCGTCTTGGGCAACAGCTGGGTTCTTGACCAGATTACCGAACAGATCGGCACTTATTTCGCTGGCTCCGATCAGGCATTCTCGGTCCCGCTGGTGATGCATGGAACCAGCTTTCAGCGCCGTGTCTGGCAGGGGCTTTTGCAATTGCCCCGGGGCACGCGCCACAGTTACAAAGAGTTTGCCCAACAGATCGGTTTGCCAAAAGCCGTGCGTGCGGTGGGCGCAGCCAATGGGCGCAATCAGCTTGCCGTGGTGATTCCCTGCCATCGGTTGCTGGGGCGCGACGGCGCTTTGACGGGATATGGCGGCGGTCTTTGGCGAAAACGCCGATTATTGGCGCTGGAAACCGGATTGGGCAGCGGTCAAATGGGCGAATCTGCTTGACGCCCCCGGCCCAAGACT